>NZ_FUYT01000024.1:0-45206 GCF_900167995.1 Luteibacter sp. 22Crub2.1 | reverse complement strand
CCGGCCCCGCTCTCGCGGCCTCTTCCAGTCGGAGCCCTCGCCTGCGGCTACCGGACGCGAGAGTGGCACCCGCCGACTCTTTCGGACGGTAAGGCGATGTGGGGTCGAGCGGCGGTTCGCTCCATCACTGGGCCGCTAGCCGAGCCCCCTGGGCATCTGTAGCGGTTGAAGGTGCTTGCGCCTTATTGGCTCGCTTCCGACGATGAACTCATCAAAGCTTGCTGAACTCTGAAAGTTGCGCTGGATCCGCGTCCTCGAACCTCACAACGCCAAAGTCCCTGGACGTGAGAAGGCGGCGCTTCTCCTGACCTGTCACCGTGTCTTTCTCGCCAAATAGCGCGCTGGACAAGATCCAGGCCTTCGCTGGATCTGAGTACTTGAATGCATAGGTATTCGACCATCGCTCACGGCCGCCCCCACTCGTCACGACCAGCAGTCGACCTTGCGCCAGCCATACGTAGGCTAGCGGGTCATCACCGTGCAGCCCACCACATCCTGCGCAAGGAACAAGCCGTGAATTACTCACGGCTTTTCGCAACCGACCCTCGCCGTCGGGAACGAACAGCTCCACCGAGCGATCGGACTTCGAATCTGAACTTGCGGTCGTCACTAAAACCGCGCCCGGCGTCGAAGAGTCCGATAAAAATCCCGGTTGATACGCGTATACGGACCCGCCTGGCGGCGCGAATGCGCCATATTCGCCACGCCAGGACGGATCGTCAGTGGCGATAAGCCGATCTATGTTTCCAGACGTCAGGGCGACCTCAAGAGCGGAGGCACGGCGCGCAGTGAATACGACGGCGCAATCATTCGCCGTCAACGGCTTGCCTTGCCCGTCCTCTTTGCTATTGGCACAAACGCCATCGCGCGCAGAAATCCATGCCCGCTCACTTGCCCTCAGCTCAGATCGCTGTTCGACCGGGAGTTTGCTCAGGAGTGTCCGGTAAGCCGCATTCAAGCGCACATCCTGGAATCCGAATTCATTACGCGAGCAGCCGATCCAATCGAGGTCAGGACCCTCGGTAGCGTCAAGACAGGCCGCATATCCCGGACGGATGCCGATGAAGGAAGCGGCGCCCGCGACTGACTGGAGCGAAAAAAGAAGCCCGCATACGCCGACGACCCAAGCTGTTCCATGCTTCATGCGAACTCCAGTCAGAAAACCTTATCTATGATCGCTTACGTGCGACGCACGCCGCGACTTCGTCATAAAACGACGGCGGCAACGACGCACTCACCGGGACGCGCCACCAGTTCTCGCGCGCAAACGAACGACATTTCACCGCATCCTTGTCCGTCATCAACACGGGACACCCATCGGCGAACGTAAAGTCGTCGCGGGTAAACGCATGGTGATCGGCGAACGGGTGGCCGTCGACAGCGATGCCCTGCGCCGTGAGGCTGGCAAAGAACCGCGACGGATTGCCGATCCCCGCGACCGCATGCGCAGGTCGGCCCGCGAAGTCAGCGAGCGGTGCCGTGCGCGAGGGGTCGGCCATGTTGATCGCGATGCCGCCTTCCAGCGTCATGACGATTTCGTTCGGCTGACCGGTGTGGCCGTTGACGACGATGAAGTCGACTTGTGCGAGGCGACTGGCCGGTTCGCGCAATGGCCCGGCGGGCAGCAGGTGGCCATTGCCTAGGCGACGCTCGCCGTCGATGACGCAGATTTCCACGTCGCGACCGAGGCGGTGATGCTGCAGGCCATCGTCGGCGAGGATCAGATCGCAACCCGCATCGATCAGGAGTTGCGCGGCTTCGGGACGCTCGCGACCGATGGCGACAGGAAAGCCGCTCTGGCGGATCAGGGTGGGCTCGTCGCCGACCTTCGAGGGATCGTCGCTGCCGGTGAGCAGGTACGGGCCACGCTCGGACCCACCGTACCCGCGGCTCACGATGCCGGGCTCGAACCCGCGCTCGGCCATCGCTCTGGCCAGCGCGACGATCAGCGGTGTCTTTCCGGTACCGCCGATGGTGATATTGCCCACCACGACGACCGGCACGGACAGCTTCACAACGCTCGATGCGTCACGTCGAAAACGTTCCGCGCGACGAGCGACAACGGAGCGGTACAACGCTTCAAGAGGCAGCGTCCACAAGGGCGGCTTCCCGCCCCCGTACCAACGCCTCTGTAACGACGCTCCGAGGGCCACGGTCAGCCCTCGGAGACCTGCTCGTGGAACTGCATGCGATGCAGGGCGGCGTACTGGCCCTGCTTGTCGAGCAGCTCGCGGTGCGTGCCGAGTTCGATGATCCTGCCCTGCTCCATCACGGCGATCTGATCGGCGTGTTCGATGGTGGACAGGCGGTGCGCGATCACCAGCGTGGTGCGGTCGCGCATGAGGCGGGTCAGCGCGTCCTGAATCAGGCGCTCGGATTCGGTGTCGAGCGCGCTGGTCGCTTCGTCGAGGACGAGGATCGGCGCGTTCTTCAGGATGGCACGGGCGATCGCGATGCGCTGGCGCTGACCACCGGAGAGCGAGTTGCCGCCCTGGCCGATCTGCGTATTGAGGCCTTCGGGCAGGCGCTCGATGAACTCCATCGCGTTGGCGGCCTTCGCGGCGGCGATGATGTCCGCCTCGGCGGCACCGGCCATCTCGCCGTAGGCGATGTTGGCGGCGACGGTGTCGTCGAACAGCACCACGTGCTGGCCGACCCAGGCGATCTGTCGGCGCAACGAGGCCAGCGTGTACTGCGCATAGTCGCGGCCGTCGATCAGGATGTTGCCTTCGGTCGGCTCGTAGAAACGCGGCAGCAGACTGACGAGGCTGGACTTGCCGCTACCGGAACGACCGACCAGGGCGGTGACCGTGCCGGGGGCGCAGACCAGGTCGACGCCGCGCAGCGCGATATGGTCGTTGCGCTCGTAGACCAGCTTGACGCCTTCGAAACGGATGTCACCCCTGGTACGGACCAGGTTCTCGGTGCCATGGTCGACTTCCGGCGGCTCGTCGATGATCGCGAACAGGTCTTCCGCCGCGCTCACGCCCTTCTGCAGGTTCGACTGGATGCCGGCCAGTCGCTTCAGCGACGGCAGCATGCCGCCCATCGCGGTCAGCACGGCGGTGAACACGCCCGGGGTGATCGTCTCGATGACGCCGGGGCGCGTGCCCAGGAACACCAGTGTCGCCAGCGCCATGGCGCCGACGGTCTGGATGGTCGCGCTGGAGGCTGCGCTGGTGGCGGACACCTTGAGATTGAGCCGGCGCTGGCGGTCGGCGATCGCGCCGAAGCGGTCGCCCTCGCGCGCCTGGCCACCGTAGATGCGCACTTCGCGATTGGCCGCGACCGCTTCTTCGACGGCGCTGGTCACGGTGCCCATATTGCCCTGGATGCGCTTGCTGATCTTGCGGTAGCGGCGGCTGATCACCGTGACGATGACCACCACGCAAGGCACCAGTACGAGCAACGCCATCGCGAGATACGCGCTCTGATAGAGCATGACAGCAAGCAGGCCGACGACCGTGAGGCCTTCCGTCACCGCGACCTTGAGCGAATCCGACGATGCCGCCGCGACCTGCTCGCTGGTGTAGGTGATGCGGGAGATCTGCTGGCCCGACGGCTCCCTGGCGAAGAACGTCGACGGCAGGCGCAGATACGCCGCGAACACTTCGATGCGGATCGCCTGGACCACGTTGCGACCGACGAAGGCGATGCCGTAGTCGGTGCAGTACGAGGCCACGCCACGCACCGCGAAGATGCAGATGATCCAGATGGGCATCCAGAAGATCGTGTGCGGATCGCGTGCGATGAACAGGTTGTCGATCAGCGGCTGCAGCAGGTTGGTGAACAGCGAGAGGCAGGCCGGGTCGATGACCATCCCGATGATGGCGATGATGCCGGCGGTGCGGAACCGTCTCGTGTAGCTGAGCAGACGCTTGTACGTCTGCCAGGTGCGGACATCCCAGACCGAAACGCGTGGAGTACTCACTGGGCCGAAGCCGCCTCGGACGGGGTCGTGGCGATGGACAGGCGCGTAAAACCGACCTGGCCCAGCGCATCCATGGCGCGCACGACATTCTGGTGGGGAGTCATGGCATCGGCGCGGATCACCACGAGGCGATTGCGATCGTCGCCCGCGACGCGCTGGATGGCGGTCTTGAGCGGCTCGATGCCCTCGCCCATGACTTCGTCGCTGCCGACGGAGTAATGGCCGTCGCGGTCGATGACCACGTTGAGCGCGTTGTCGGTGCCTTCGCGCGCCTCGCTGTCCGCCTTGGGCAGGTTGACCTTGAGGCGCGAATGCTGGACGAAGGTGGTGCTGAGCACGAAGAACATCAGCAGGGTGAGCAGGACGTCGATCAGCGAGATCACGTTGATCTCGAAGTCGTCCTCACGGCGGGAACCGATGCGCATGGATCAGCCAGCCTGCGGCGCGGCAGCTTCCGCGGCGGTGCGACGACGCGGCGCGGCGGAACGTGGGGCCGACAGGTCGTCGAGCAGCGCGGTCGCCTCTTTTTCCATCTGAACGACGTAGCCGCTTACCCTGGAGCGGAAATAACGGTGCAGCACGTAGGCCGGGATCGAGACGATCAGGCCGAAGGCCGTGCAGATCAGGGCTTCGCCGATACCGCCGGCCATCCTGGTCGGATCGCCGATACCGCCGGCCATCACGCCCATGAACATGCGGATCAGGCCGATGACCGTGCCCAGCAGGCCGAGCAGCGGACCGATCAGGGCGATGGTGCCGAGCGTATTGAGGTAGCGCTCCATGCGGTGGACCACGTGACGGCCGCTGTCCTCGATGCGCTCCTTGATGATCTCACGCGGACGGTCGCGCACGGCCAGCGCGCCAGCGAACAGCTCGCCCAGCGGCGACCCCTTCTCCAGCGCGGCAAGGTGCGCCGCGTCCAGCTGTGCCGAGCGGGCCCACTGCCGCACCTCTTCACCCAGCCCCGGCGGCAGTACGGCCGCGCGACGCAGCGCCCAGAAGCGTTCGAACACGATCGCCATGGCGACCAGCGAGCAGATCAGGATCGGCAGCAATGCCCAGCCGCCAGCGAGAAGGATCTCGAGCACGTGAACCCCGGAGGTACTTTTGAGTCAGATGCGCATCATAGCAGGGCCCGGGAAAGGGACTGAGGCGCTCTTAACACTACGGCGAACGGCCAGCTCCAGAGGCCGGCTCTGGTAGGAGCCAGCCCTGCTGGCGAAAGGATCTTGCCTCAGTCTCCACGAAGAACCGAGGCAAGCATGAATCGCCAGCCGGGCTGGCTCCTACCAGGGCAGGCAATGTCCACAGGCCCCGCCAGAGTGAAGCTCTCAGCGGTGGCCGAGGAACTCCACTTCGCTGATATCCACACCCGCTGCCGGGTCAGCCGCCACCAGACGCAGGCGGTACCAGGCATACGCCTTCGGCGTCGCCACGGCGAACGCGCGCGTCTGCCGACGCCACGGCCAGGTCTCACCCTTGCGCTCATCGACCGGCGTGTAGTGCTTGCCGTCGCTGGAGCCCTCCAGCACCCAGCCCGACGGATCGGCCGGTTTCGCGCTGGAGGTCAGGGTCAGCATCTCCACGGTGACCGGTTTGGCGAAGTGCCAGCCGAGCGCCGCGCCCTTGGCATCGAGGTGAGCCGTGGTGTCCGAGGTGTTGTCGAACAGCCTGGCCAGCTCGTCGGCTTTAACCGAACCGAACGCCTTGCCGCCGTCGGCGGTCAGGTCAACCAGCGGCGCGGGCTTCGCGCCCTCCGCCGTGATCGACGCAGGCAACGCGTCCTCACCCGTACCCCACCTCGACGGCGCCGGACCCATCTCGAAGTCCAGCGTGGCGCCCTTGGCCAGCAGCTCATGCGGCAAGGTGACCTTGTCCCACACCTGCCCGTTCACCTTGAGCGACTGCACATAGCGATTGGTGTCGCTGACGCCCGGCGCACGGATGTCGACGCTCGCGCCGTTTTCGAGGCGGATGGTCATGTGCGGGAAGTGCGGCGCGCCGATGACGTATTCGGGCGTGCCCATGCGCAGCGGGTAGAAACCGGCGGCGCCGAACAGCCACCACGCCGACATCTCGCCGTTGTCCTCATCACCCGGGTAGCCCTGACCGATCTCGCTGCCGACATACAGGCGCGACACGGCGTCACGCAGCTTGTCCTGCGTCTTCCACGGCTGGCCGGCCTCGTCGTACATCCAGATGATGTGGTGGGAGGGCTGATTGGAATGGCCGTACTGGCCCATGCGGACATCGCGCGCCTCGAGCATTTCGTGGATCACGTCGCCGTAGTCGCCCACGTCGAACTTGCCCGGCGCGCTGAAGAACTGGTCGAGTTTGGCGGCCAGCGCTTCGCGACCGCCATAAAGCGCGGCCAGGCCGGCGCCGTCCTGCGGTGCGTGGAACGCCATGTTCCAGGCGTTGGTCTCGGTGTAGTCGCCGCCCCAGCGGATCGGGCTGAAGTCCTTGTCGGTCCAGCGCCACTTGCCAGCCGGGTCGCGCGCGACGAAAAAGCCGACGGCAGGATCGAACAGGTTGGCGTAGCCGACCGCACGCGAGCGGTACCAGGCGGCATCGTCCGCGTAGGCCTTGTAGCCACCGGCGGCGGCCGGGTCCTTCGACAGCGCGGCGGCGAGGTTGCCGATCGCGAAGTCGTTGATATAGCCGTCCATCGACCACGACAGGCCTTCGTGCACCTTGTCGTCGGTGTAGCCGTTGAACAGCGACCGCTCGATGCCCTTGCGGCCCGTGCCCTTCACGTCGCTGACCGTCGAGGCGTTGCGGATCGCCGACTGATAGAACGCCGACACGTCGAAGTTACGCACGCCCTTGAGCCATGCATCGGCGAAGGCCACGTCCGAACTGGTACCCACCATCAGATCGGCGTAACCGGGCGAGGACCAGCGCGCGATCCAGCCGGCGTCGCGGTACTGCTGCACGAAACCGTCGATCATCTTGCCCGCTTCGGTCGGCGTAAACAGGACGTAAGCCGGCCACGCCGTGCGATACGTATCCCAGAAGCCGTTATTGACGTAGGGCTGGCCCTCGACCACGCGTGCGCCGGTCTGCGTCGGCGTGTTCGGACCGGCCGGCGCGGAGAACGGGCTGGCGTAGCGCCACACCGGCCTGTCCTTCGTGCCGGTGTTTTCATAGGCCTGGTTCGGGTACAGAAACAGACGGTACAGGCTCGAATAGAGGATCGTGCGCTCGTCGGGCGATGCCCCTTCGACCTTGATCATGTCGAGGCGGTCGTCCCAGGCCTTGCGCGCGCGTTCGCGCACGCTGTCGAAGGTATCGGCGCTCGCGATTTCCTGACCGAGATTGGCCCTGGCCTGATCGACCGAGATCAGCGACGTGGCGATGCGCATGTTGACCGTGCGATTGCCCTTCTTCGCGGTGTCGAAGCCGAACCATGCCGAGGCGGCGTCGCGCTTCTCGCCGGTCAGGCGGCCGCTCTCAGACACATCGCGGTCGAACTCGGCATAGAAGAACAGACGCGTGGCACCGGTCGACAGGCCGCTCCTGACGTCCGACCAGCCCTGAATCGCGCGATGACCCGGATCCAGGGTGACTTCGGCCTTGTCGTTGAGGTTGTCGAAAATGAGCTGCGAACGCTTGCCCGTGAAGGTGAAGCGGAACATCGCCGCATGGTCGGTCGGCGTGATTTCGGTGGTCACGCCGTTGTCGAAACGCACGCGGTAATAGTCCGGATGCGCCACCTCGGCATCGTGGCCGAACGCCAGCGCACGCGCTTCGCGCTTCAGCGCAGGTGCGCCCGACTCCGCCTGTGCGGGCATGACCTGAAAGGTCTGCCGCTCACCCATCCACGGGCTAGGCTCATGCGACAGCGCGAATGCCTCGATGCGCGGGCGATTGTCGTCGCCGTTACGCTCCTGGTACTGGTAGAGCCAGTTGGAACCGGCGTTGGTCACCGGCGTCCAGAAGTTGAAGCCGTGCGGCGTCGCCACGGCAGGGAAGTTGTTGCCGCGCGAGAAGTTGGCATTGGCGTTGGAGCCGCGGCGTGTGTCCACGTAGTCCGTGGGGTGCGTGCTCGATACAGGCGTTGCCGTGCCGATGCGCACGTCGTCGATGAAGCCTTCGAAGGCTTCGCCCGGCGGCGCGTCGGCGACCAGCTCGATGGAGCGGACACGACGGCCTTTGGCGACCGCGCCCAGATCCACGCTGACGTAGTTCCACTGGTCGGGATAGAGCACGCGGCCGTCGCCCTGCGCCTTCGCCGTGGCGGCGATAAGGTGCTGGTCACGCGCTCCCGTGGTCGACAGGCGGGAGCCATCGTCGAAGACGAGGTCCACGGCGACGTAGTTGGCCGGATTGGCGAGGTCGTCCTTGTTCGAGCGCGGGAAGACCAGCCAGGACAGCGTGGTGCCTTCGCCGACGCGGATATCGGTGTCGAACAGCTTCGCCGTGTTGGGCGCGCCCGTGGAGTTGCCGGCGTAGCGCAGTGAGTGCGTACCGGTGAAGCCGACATTGGCTTTGGCCGTAAGGACGGCTTCGGCGGGCGGGCCGCCGACCAGGCTGACGTCGAGACCGCCCGGCGCCTTGTTCGCCAGCGCGGGATCACCCGGCTCGAATGAGCTGTCGAAGCGCTGATTGGCCGCGAGGGCCCCTACGGGTACCACCATAGCCGCCATCGCCAGGACGAATGCCGTCCTGCCCCAACCCTGCTTCGATCGCATCACGCGTCTATCCCCTTGAGTGCGGAATCCCCATTTAAATCGTTCTAAATTTGGAATGTCAAACCGCGCTGCAACACAACGCCGGTCACTCGCGCCAGTAGCGATCCTTCGGGCGGCGCCACTCGCGGACCCGCCGGGGACCGTTCCGGACCGGAAAATCGATGCGAACGGCACCGGTATCCGCGGTCACGACCACGTCGCCACCGGCCGCCCGGTAACGCTGCACGACCGCGGGATGCGGATGGTGGAAGCGGTTGCGATAGCCGGCCGAAGCCACGCCGAGGACCGGAGCCACCGCGGCCAGCCACGCGTCGCTCGAGCCATGACGGCTGCCGTGATGCGCCACCGTGGTGACGGTCGGGACGTCCACGGCGAGCGACGCCGGATCCATGCGTCGCTCGGCACGATCGCTGATGTCCCCGGTGAGTAACAACCGGCCCCCTTCCCCTTCGATGGACAGGACGCAGGAACGGTCGTTACCCGGCGTCTTGCCGCTGCGCTCGCGCGGCACGACGAGGAAGCGGAAGTCCACACCGTCCCACGACCAGGATCGATCGGGGGTACAGGGCTCCGCCTCGAACGACAGCCGGCGACGCTCGCCGGACAGGCGCTCCGCGGACGGATAGCGCGCGGCGATGGATGCCGCGCCGCCGGCATGGTCGCGATCGCCATGGCTGATGACCAATCGGTTCACCGGCGACAGACCCAGTGCCGTAACGGCGGGAAGCACCACGCCGCTACCGGCGTCCCGCCCTCCCACCCATGCCGGGCCCGCGTCGTAGACCAGCGTATGCGAGCGTGTGCGCACCAGCACGGCCAGGCCCTGCCCCACATCGAGCACCCATGCGCGAAACGCGCCGTGCGCCGGTTCGTCTCGCGGAGGCAGCAACAGCGGAAGGCAGAGCAAGGCACCATAACCGCGCAACGGGACACCCCGGGGAACGAACAGCCACGCCGCGCCGAACGTCGCCAGCAGGACTGGCAACAGCCCCGCTTCGGCGACGCCCAGACGTGCGGCAGGCCACTGCGCCATCACGGCCAGCCCTTGCCACAGTGACTCCAGCAACCACACCGCGCCGTCGAGCAAGGGGCCTGCCAGCACCGGCCACGCCAGCAGCGCGCAGCCGACGAGGCACATCGGCACGACGACGAAGCTCACGAGCGGCGCGGCCACCAGGTTGGCGATGAAGCCGGCCAGCGAGGCGCTGCCGAACCACCACAGCGACATCGGCAGCAGGATGAGACTCATCGCGGCTTGCGCGCGCAACAGCTCGCCGACCCAGCCCCACCAGCCTTGTGCGCGCGGCGCGACACAGACCATCAGGAAGCCGACGCCCGCGAACGACATCCAGAAGCCCGCCGACAGGACGGACAGCGGCGCCACGATCAGCACCACCAGCAACGCGAGGGCAAGCATCGTCAGGCCATGGGTCCGCTGACGACGACATGCCGCGACACCCACCACCGCGATCATCAACAGTGTGCGCGTGGTCGGCAGCCCCATCCCCGCCAGCAGGCCGTAGATACCCGCAACGGCAAGGCCTGCGACCGACTGTGCGATGGGCCGTGGCACGCGCAGCGCCAGCCACGGCAACAGCGCATAAAGCAGGCGGACCAACAGCAGACCACCGCCCGCGGCGACCCCCACATGGAAGCCGGAAATGGCGATGAGGTGGGAGACGCCCGTCGCGCGCGCGACGTCCCAGTCCGACGCGTCGAGACCTCGCGTGTCGCCGACGGTGAGTGCCTTGACGACACGGGAACCCTGCGGGCCGAGCTGCCGGTCCAGCGCATCCGCGATCGCGGATCGCCAGCCGTCGACGCACGTGCCTGTCGCCAGTCGTTCGTTGCCTGCCGAGGGGCGCACGTAGCCCGTCGCCACCACACCCCGCTGCAGCGCGCCGCGCTCCGCATCGTTGCCCCCGGGATTGAGCGAACCGCGCGGACGACGCAGACGTACGGTGAGTCGCCATCGCTCGCAGGCGCGCGGCGCTGCCTCGGCCCGGTACCACGTGAGGCGAAGTTTGCCCCGCAAGGCCGCGTCGTTGCCGGTGGCGTCGTCAGGAACGAACACGAAGCTGGTGTCGGCGTCGATGCGGCGGGGTAGCTCGATGACATGTCCGACGAGTGTGACATCGTCGCCTTCGCGCTCACGCGGCAGCCTTGCCTCGAACGCTCGCACGCCGTGCAGCGCCGCCCATGCCGCGAAGGCCGACACGAGGGCGACATGGCATAAGGCCGGGCGTCGTCGCGCACGCAGCGCCGCGCAGAGCGATACGCACGCCGTGAGCGCACATACCGGCCACGGAGGAAGCGACCGCGCCGCTTGCACCCACGTGCAACCGAGCAGCGCGGCGACCGCCACGGTAATGAGGGAGACAGCAGGGACGCGAAACACCGTTGGTCATCGACTCGGAGAGCCTGCAGCGTAGGTGGCGATGACCTCAGGGTGGTCCGCGTTGCGATGTCGGCGTTTACCGATCGCGATTGCCGCGGCGATCGATACGCGGGCCGTTGTCGTCGCGCATGCGCTGCCCGGGAGGGTGCGCATTGGGGTTGCCGCCGGCAGGACGGTCACCGCCGTGCCAGCCGCCGGGCGGCGGCGGACGGTTACCGCCTCCGGCATCCCCGTTCTGCGGCGGACGCTGGCCCTGCCAGCCGCCAGGCCGGTCGCCACCGGGACGGCCACCTTGCCAGCCGCCGGGGCGATCGCCACCGGGACGGCCACCTTGCCAGCCGCCGGGACGATTGCCGCCTTGCCAGCCTCCGGGCGGCCGGTGATCGTCATCGCCACCATGCCAGCCGCCGGGAGGCGGTCGCCGATCGCCGCGACCCGGAGGCGGGCCGCGATGCCCGTCGCGGTCGAAGTAATACCCATCGCGACCGCGGTAATACCGACGACCGCCATAGTCGTACCACACCGCCCCAACCGTGACGCCCGAATAGCAGCAACCCGGACCGTAGCCATAGCCATTGTCGTAGTAGCCGTAGCCGGGATCGACGACCGTCGTCGTGGTCTCTTCACCGTAGTAGGCATCGCCGCCGGAGCCATTACGGACATAGCCGTAGCCCGGGTCGTAGTAGCACCCGGTGAGCGGAAGGCAGACGGCCAGGGTCAACAGCAAGACGCGCGCGGTACGCATGGGGAACCTCGGCAGATGGCGCTTTGGACACTGCGCTCGCGCGATTGAATGGCCGCTAAAACGAGAAAGGCCGCACATGGCGGCCCTTCCCTTTCATTCAGGCTGCATGTCAGCCCTTGTCTTTCTGCTGATCGCCGCGCTCGTGCGCCGCGTTGGCGTGAGTCGCTTCCGCCGATGGCGACTTCGGAGCGGGGTTGGGCTCATTGCCTGGCTGCACGGCCGGCGTACCGTTGCCGTTGTCGCCCGTGGGCCATGTCGGTGGCTGACGGTCGCGTTCGCGCTTGGCATCGAGCAACGCCTGGATATGCGCGACCGCTTCTTCCTGGCTGATGTGCTGAACCGGTTCGTCGGCCGAAGGCTCAGCGGCGGGTGAAGGCGCGGGAGCGGGTGCCGGAACGGGTTTCGGACGCGGCCTGGGTGCGGCCTTCGCGACGGGCGTCGGGCTGGCGCCCGACGTGGGCTTAGGCGTTGGCGCTGGCGCTGGCGCCGATGTCGGTGTCGCCTTCGGCTTCGCCACTAACGGGGACGCCTGACGTGCGGCCCTGGTTTCCGGTGCCCGCTGGACGGGCTTGTGCTCGACGGGGTGCGCAGCGGACGAACGCGGCGCGGACTTCCTGGACGCGGGTGCCGCCGTAGCCGATGTCGTCGGGACCGACGCTTTCTTCGCCGGTGCCTTCCGTACGACCGACTTGCTCGCGGCCTTCTTTACCGCCGCCTTCTTCGCCGGACTCTTGCTGGCGACGACACGACGGGCGGGCGACTTCGTCGCGACCTTCTTCGCGGCAACGACCTTGCGGGCGGGCACCTTCTTCACCGCCGACTTGCGCGTCGACGGCCGGCTCGCGACCTTCTTCACGGCGGCTTTCTTGCCTGCGACCGTACGCGCAGCGGTTTTGCTGACGGCTTTCTTCGCAGCGACCTTGCGGGTCGGCGCTTTCTTCGCCGGCGATTTCTTTACGGCCGCCTTCTTCACAGCCGCCTTCTTCGCCACCGACTTCCTGACGGCCGACTTCTTGACGGCGGTTTTCCTGACCGCGCCCTTCTTCGCCGCCGTTTTTTTCGCTACCGTCTTCTTAGCGGCAGTCTTCTTAGCGACCGTCTTCTTCGCTGCCGGACGTGCGGCACTCTTACGGGCCGTCTTCTTCGCGGCGGCGGAGACGCCAGCCTTCCGGACGGCGGTCTTCTTCGTAGCCGTCTTCTTTGCCGCGGACTTCTTCGCGGCGGACTTGCGGGTCGTAGCCATGCGTTCATTCCTCCTGCGGTAGTAGCCGACGCGAACCACCCCACCGGGGGAAACCCGCGTGCATGCCGGACGACTCAAAAGTGATAGGTCTTCGTCGCGGACAACCTCATCATGTATCAGCCGTCGCCCGAAGTCACACAAATCCGTCGGAAAGAATTCAGGTTCGGGGTGATCAGAACCGCGGATTCATCAGCGTCTGCAGGAAATACGGCAGCACGCGCGGCTCCAGTGCGATCGTAAAGATGACGCCATAAGCCGCGCCCCACAGGTGCGCGCTGTGGTTGACGTTGTCACCGCCGCGCTTGTCCATGTAGATCGAATAGACCACGAAAAGAACGGCATAGAGGATCGCCGGCATCGGCACGATGAACACGATGATGCGTGCCCAGGGCTGGACCAGGATGAACGCGAAGAGGATGGCGGACACCGCACCCGACGCCCCCAGGCTGCGATAGCCCGCGTTGCGACGGTTGGCCATGTATGACGGCAGGATCGAGAAGACCAGCGCACCGATGTAGAAGGTGACGAAGCCCAGCGGCCCCATCTCCTGCGTGAACAGCTGCTCCATGCTGCGACCGACGAAGTACAGCGAGAACATGTTGAAGAACAGGTGGCCCATGTCCGCGTGGACCAGGCCATAGGTAACCAGCCGGTAGTACTCACGGCTTCGCGACAGGGCCGGCGGCCAGAGGATGAGGTCGTCCAGCAGGCGCTGGTTGCGGAATGCGACGATCGAGACCACGCAGGTCACGAGGATGATGATCAGCGTAATCATGCCTGGAACAGTGTCCTTCAGGGGTCGAACCAGCGCGCATCTTCGCGCTTGCGGGGCCCGATGTCGAATGATGCGGCTATCATGGCGCCCTCCCCCATCGATCCGGTCCCACCGATGCCTTCGACCCGTTACAAGCAGCTCGACGTCTTCGCCGCCCGTCACGGCGGCGGTAATCCGCTCGGTGTCGTCGTCGAAGCCGACGGCTGGTCGGACGCGCGCATGCAGCGCTTCGCCCACTGGACCAATCTGGTCGAAACCACGTTTCTGATGCCCGCGCGCGCCGCCGGTGCGGATTATCGTGCGCGCATCTTCACGCCGACCAAGGAGATTCCCTTCGCCGGCCACCCGACGATCGGCAGCGCGCATGCCGCGCTCGATGCCGGCCTGGTAAAACCCGATGCCGCCGGCGTCATCTGGCAGGAATGCGGCGCCGGCGTGCTGCCGATCCGCGTCGAAGGCGAAGGTCCCTCGCGTGAACTCTTCGTGCAGTCGCCGAAGGCACGCATCGTCGGTGACGCGTCGCACGGCGGCGAGACCCTGTCCGCCGTTCTCTACGGCGTGCAGCTCGGCGCACTGCCTCCGGCCTGTGTCGAAGGTGGCCGTCGCTGGTGGGTCGCTGAATTCGCCGACGAAGCCGCGCTGCGAAGCTGGCGCCCCGACCACGCCGCCATCCGCGGCCTCGCCCTGGCCACCGATACGCTCGGCCTGTGCGTGTTCGCACGCTCGGCCGAGGGCCTGGCCGTGCGCGCGTTTCCCGCCGGCGTCGGCATCGTCGAAGACCCCGCATCGGGCGCCGCCAACGGCCTGATCGCCGCCTACGTCGCCGAGCGCGACCGGACCGGTCAGCTGGCCAAGGGCTACATCGTCAGCCAGGGTCGCGAAGTCGGCCACGACGCACGCATCATCATCCGCATCGACGGCGAGGCCGTGTGGGTCGGTGGCCGCACCAACACCATCATCGACGGCCACGTGGACTGGACGGACGTCTGACCGTGAACATCTGGGTCGACGCCGACGCCTGCCCCAACGTCATCAAGGACATCCTGTTCCGTGCCGCCGAGCGCGAGCAGGTCGAGGTCACCCTGGTCGCCAACCAGTGGATCCGCACGCCGGCCTCCCGGTTCATCAAGTCGATCCAGGTCCCGGGCGGCTTCGACGTCGCCGACGACGAGATCGTCCGCCGCGTGCATCCGGGCGACCTCGTGGTGACGCAGGACATTCCGCTGGCGGCTTTCGCGATCGAGAAAGGCGCACTGGCGCTGCATCCGCGCGGCGAGATGTACACGAAGGACACGATCGCGGCGCGCCTCTCGATGCGTAACTTCATGGAAGAGCTCCGCGGATCGGGCGTCGACACCGGCGGGCCCGCTGCGATGCATCCACGCGATCGGCAGAACTTCGCGAATGAGCTCGATAAATGGTTGGCTCGGCGTAAAAAGAGCTGAGGAGCTTTGTGTTGTGGCAAGGGTGCCGTTGGGTGCCATTCCCGTCGCTAAGTCCTCCTACGGCCTTCGCCTTCGTGCGGAAGCGCTCCGGGAACGACACCCAACGGCACCCTCCAGCCCGTGACGCCGCCGGTCGGAGCGCGTCCAGCGCAGAGCACCGACATGCCAGCATACGGTGGCGTTGCGGGGATGCCCGGCGTGCAACTTACGCTCGGCTCGGCTCAGCTCGCCAAACAACCTGCGGCAGCGCCGGAGGGGAGTCGTCGGCTGCCGTTCCTGGAGCGCTTCCGCACGAAGGCGAAGGCCGTAGGAGGACTTAGCGACAGGAACGGCAGCCGACGGCTCCCTGCCCCAACGCCGAGCCCTTAAACCCCAGTCACCTCATCCAGCCGCAACGTCAGGCACTTCGCCGCACCACCCGACTTCATGAACTCGTCAAGCGCCACCTCGATAAGCATGAACCCGGCGCCCTCCAGCCGCGACCGCAGATCCGGTCCCGCACGATTGAGGATCACGACCTTGCCGAGGTTCACCGCATTGCAGGCGAAATCCAGCGCATCGTGCTCGCTCACCGGAATTCGCAGATGCGGCGCGATGTGCTTCTCGATCGACGCCAGCGAGGCCGCGTCGAACGCGCCGGGAAAATACAACGTGTAGCCGTCGACCAGCGGACAGAAACACGTGTCGAGGTGATAGAAACGCGGATCCGCAAGCTTCAGCGGAATGACTTCGATATCCAGACGCGTCGCCAGTTCGGATGCCGCCGCGGGATCGGACCGATGGCCATGCCCCATCCACAAACGACGCGACACGCCGCGGTCGAACAACGCATCACCCGCCCCTTCGAAGAAGACGTCTTCAGCGATATCGACGATGTCGAATCCGTGACGTGAGAACCACGCCCGCGCATGCGCTTCCTCGCCCTGTCGTTCGGCGTAGCGGAAACGGCTCGGTACAAAAGTGTTGCCGAAAACGAGGCCCGCATTGGCCGCGAAGCACATGTCCGGGAGCCCTTCAGCCGCAGGCTGGAGCGCTACGTCGGCATGGCGTGACACGGTGTCGCGCAGGGCGTCCCACTGGCGGCGCGAGCGCTCGCTGGTGGTGTCATGGACGTGGTCGGTCATCCATGGATTGATGACGTAGCTGACCTCGAAGAATGTCGGAGCGCACATCAGCACGCGCGGAACCGTACGCTCGATCGCCGGGGACATCGTTTCTGCCATGGACGGGACACGCCTGTATGGGGTAACGAACCCCCATCATGGCAGAAACGGCTACCGATCCGTCAGTGCATTTTGCCAAGGATCGCCTTGACCGATTCCGACGAGAAATGCAGTTCCTTCAATGCCTCTTCGAGCGAGTCGCGCGAGTTCACCTCGCTCTCGACCTGCTCGCCGACGCTGGCCGGCGAGACGTGAACGTAGCGGTCGCCCTCCTGGTAGGCGATGCCTTCGTCGTGGAAGTTCTGCTTCGTCAGTACCTTGAAGGTGTGGTCGTTGGATTCCTTGATCGTGACCGAGCGGCCTTCGTGTTCTCCCTCGTAAACCGTCTTCCAGGTTGCCGACATGACTTCGTTCCCAAGACAGCACAACAGCGTGCGGACCCCATTGTTGCGGACCCGCCGGGCTGGAGATTGTGAAGACTTGCGTAAATCGGCTCTGACGGTTCAGTCCTTGAGGTGGGCGCGGGCCGCCGCCACGCGGGCCATGCCTGCCCAGTCGATGTCGCCGTCGCCCTGTGCCAGCGATTCCAGCAGCGTATCGTGCAAGAGGCTGGCCAGCGGCATCGGCACGCGCTCGGCGTCGGCCGCCGAACGGGCCAGACCCACGTCCTTGAAGCCCAGACTGAGCTTGAAACCCGCCGGCTCATAGGTGTTCTTCGCGATCTGGCCACCGTAATTCTTGAACACCGGCGCGGCGAACAGCGAATTCGACATGACGTCGAGGAAGTCGGCGGCCGAGACGCCGTGAGCACGGGTGAGCGCCGTGGCCTCGGCCATGCTTTCGATGGCGGCGCCGATCATGAAGTTGCCGCCGATCTTGACGATGACCGAGCGGATCGGGTCGTCGCCCATCGGCCAGATCTTGCCGGCAAGCAGATCCAGCAGCGGTTGCACCGTGGCGACGGCATCCGGCTTGCCGGCGACGACGATGTTGAGCGCGCCGGCGGCAGCCACCTCGGGACGCCCGAACACGGGCGCGGCGACGAAGCCCAGGCCGCGCGTCTCGTGCGCTTCGACCAGCTCACGCGCCAGCGCGACGGAGATCGTCGCGTGATTCACGTGGACCGCCCCCCTGGGCAGGGCGTCGAGCACGCCGCCGTCGATCAGCACCTGGCGCACGGCAGCGTCGTTGGCCAGCATGCCGTGAATGACCTCGGCGCCCGCGGCGGCTTCGGCCGGGGTGGTGGCGACCCTGGCGCCCTGCTCCGCCAACGGCTTCGCGGCATCGGCCGAACGGTTCCAGACGGTGACGTCGTGGCCGCCCTTGATGAGGTTGGAGGCCATGGCCGCGCCCATGGCGCCGAGGCCGAGAAAACCGATACGCATGTCGTGCTCCTGTCAGACGGCCAGGCCGGCGGCATGTCCGCAGGCCCAGGCCCATTGAAAGTTGTAGCCGCCGAGATGGCCGGTCACGTCGAGAACCTCCCCGACGAAATACAGGCCCGGATGTCTTTTCGACATCATGGTGGAAGAAGACACCTCATCGGTATCGACACCGCCAAGGGTGACTTCGGCGGTCCGGTAACCCTCGGTGCCGCTGGCGACGATGGGCCAGTCGGCCAATTGTGCGCCGATATCGTTGAGCTCGGCGGCGCGGTATTGACGCATCGGCTTATTGGGCAGCCAGATCTCGCAAAGGCGCTCGGCCAGACGGCGCGGCAGCAGCGACGAGAGTACCGTCTTGAGCTCGGCGGCAGGACGCTCGGCCTGGCCCTGGCGCAAGGCCTCGGCGGCATCCGTGTCCGGCAGCAGGTTGACCCGCAGGTCGGCACCGGGCTGCCAGTACGAGGAGATCTGCAGGATCGCCGGGCCACTGACGCCGCGATGGGTGATGAGCAAGGCGTCACGGAACGAGGTATCGCCAACCGTCGCTTCGACGGGAAGCGCCACGCCAGCCAGCCCGTCGAAGCGTTCCTGGTGCTTGCCGCTGAGCGTCAGCGGCACGAGACCGGCGCGCAGCGGCAGCACGGCATGACCGAACTGCTTCGCCACCTCGTAGCCGAAGCCGGTGGCCCCGAGGCTGGGAATCGACAGCCCGCCCGTGGCGATCACCAGCGACGCGGCGCGCACATGGCCCAGCGGGGTCTCGCAGGCGAAGCCACCGTCGGTCGCACGCAGCCGCGATACGCCGCAGTTCGTCTCGACACGCACGCCCGCCGCGGCGCATTCGTCCAGCAGCATGCGCACGATCAGCTTGGACGATTCGTCACAGAACAGCTGGCCCGGCGACTTCTCGTGCCAGGCGATCCTGTGGCGGTCGACCATGGCGATGAAATCCCAGGGCGTGTAACGCGCCAGCGCGGACTTGCAGAAATGCGGGTTGGCCGAGAGAAAGTTGGCCGGCGTGGTGGCGGTATTCGTAAAGTTGCAGCGGCCGCCGCCGGACATCAGGATCTTCTTGCCTGCCCGGTTCGCATGGTCGACCACCAGCACGCGCCGCCCACGGCCGCCCGCGACGATGGCCGTCATCAGGCCCGCCGCGCCTGCCCCGATGACGAGTACGTCGTATTCCATGCGTGGTTTCCGTGGTGCAAACGCACATAGTACCGCCGTCGCGTAAACTTGGTCATCGCCACCTTAGACAAGGACCCCACCATGCCCTCCTTCGACATCGTCTCGGAAGTCGACAAACACGAGCTCGTCAACGCCATCGACCAGGCCAACCGCGAGGTCACCACGCGCTTCGATCTGAAGGGCACCTCGGCGAAGATCGAGCAGGAAGAGAACGTCCTGACCCTGCGCGCCGACAACGAATTTCAGGTCGGCCAGATCATGGACATCCTGCGCGCGCGCCTCTCCGCACGGCAGATCGACGTGCGCTCGATGGACGTCGGCAAGGTCGAGACCAACCTGGCCGAGGGCCGGCAGAAGGTCACCATCAAGCAGGGGATCGAGCAGCCGGTCGCGAAGAAGATCATCGCGAAGATCAAGGAAGCAAAGCTGAAGGTCGAGGCGCAGATCAACGGCGAGAAGATCCGCGTCACTGGCAAGAAGCGTGACGACCTGCAGACGGCGATGGCGCTGCTGCGCAAGGCGGACGTGGAAATTCCGCTGCAGTTCGAGAATTTCCGCGATTGAGGTGACGGGTGTCGCGCGCGGGGCGCGCTTCTACAGAGGCCTTGCGCGCTTCTACAGCCCCGCGATGCGGCTCCGGTTGCGGCCGTCGTTCTTGGCCTCGTACAGCGCCTCGTCCGCGCGTCCCAGCAGCGAATTGAGCGACTCGGGCGACCGCCACATGGCGACGCCCGCACTCACCGTGATGCGGATCCGGTAGTCCCCGTGCACGATCGTCATCGCGCCGAGCGCATGACGCACGCGCTCGGTGATATCCAGCGCATGCTCGGCCAGCGCGCCCGGCAGGCAGAGGATGAACTCCTCACCGCCGAAGCGGCCCGCGAGATCGTCCGCGCGGCACATCGACGAGATCACGCGCATGGTCTCGCGGATCACGGTGTCGCCGGCCAGATGGCCGAACGTATCGTTGACCGACTTGAAGTCGTCGATATCCAGCAGGACCACGCTGAACGGAATGCCGTCGGTGGACGCCCCCTGGCGTACGCGCTCGGCCTGCTCGAGGAAGCGGCGACGGTTGAGCGAGCCGGTCAGTTCATCGGTGCCGGCGAGGTGATCCAGTCGCTCGTTGGCCGCCTTCAGGTCCCGTGTGCGCGCGTCGACCTGAACCTGCAGCAGCTCCGCACGACGGCGCAGGTACAGCGTGCGCAGATAGACGAGCCCGAAGAACGCGACGACGCCGAGCGCGACGCCGGCGAGCAGCGTCCAGGGACTTTCATACCAGCGCGGCACCACGGTCACGCGAACCGACGACTCCACGGTACGTGCATCCAGACCGCGCATCGTCGCGCGCAGTCGCAGGGTATAGGTGCCGCTGGCGAGGTTGGTATAAATCGCACTGGGCGGGAGGCCACGGGCCACCTCGTTCCAGCCACCATCCGCGTCGTCCATGCGGTAGGCGTAATGGGTTTCCGACGGCGCCCGGAAGTCCAGCAGCGCGAAGTCCACACGTAGCCGGCGGCCATCGCCATCGAGCGTGATGCGACCGCCATCGTCAGGCAGGTCGGCGAGCGGCAGCGGTTTGTCGTTGGTCGACACATGCGTGATGGCGAGACGCGGCGGCGGCACGTGGGGGGCAACCCAGTACGGACGGACCACGGTCAGGCCGCCCAGACCGCCGAACATCAGTTCGCCGCCCGGCGCCTCGGCGGCGGAGCGATGAATGTAGCTCGGAATGCGCAGGCCGTCGCGGATACCCAGGTCGGAGACGCGGCGGCTGTTCGCATCGACCATCGCCACGCCGTTGGCCATCGAGGCCCAGATGCGATCGTCGTGGTCGACCAGCAACGCGTTGATCTTGGTATTGACCAGACCCTCGCGCGCACCGATCACGCCGAAGCGGAACGGTCCTTCCGGCTTGAAGTCGTCGAGGTAGGCGATACCGCCGAACGTCCCGATCCACAGGCGGTGGTGCGAATCGAACGCCAGCGAGCCGGTGTAGTCGTGCGGCAGGCTGGTAGGGTCGGCCGGGTCGTGATGCAGGTTCACGAAGCCGGGCTTGCCGTCGTACGCGATGCTGATGCCGCTGATGGTGGAGAACCACCAGGCCCCGGGCATGCGCGTGATGTAACGCACCTGGTCGCCGACCAGACTCTTCGGATCGGACGCGTCGTGGCGCATCTGCACCAGCGCGCCGGTCGCCGTGTCGTAGCGGAACAGGCCGTCATAGCAGCCGATGAGGATATCGTCGCCATCGCGCTGCATCGACAGGATCAGCTTGCCGTCCAGGCTCGGGATCACCGAGCTCTTCAGCTCGAAGGTCTCAGGATCGATCCGCGAAATGCCCTGCGCGCCCGCCCAGATCGACCCGTCGGGCGCCACGACGAAGGCCTGCACGTCGCGCTCGGCCTGCTCGCCACCGAGTTGCAGGTGACGCATGCTGCCCTTGCCCAGGTCGAGCAGATCGATGCGGCCCATGCCGAGGCCGAGCCAGACCCTTCCGCGCGGATCGACGAATACGGAGTGGACGTTGGCGTTGGACAGCGTGTGGGTCTCCAGCGGAGACGGCAGCACGGAAAACACCTTGCGACCGTTCGGGTCGTAGCGCGCCGCGCCGAGTTCGGTCGCGACCCAGATGTTGCCCGCGGTGTCCTGATAAATGTCGCGGGTGATGTCGCCCGGCAGCGACGAGGGCATCGCCGCGTCATGACTGAGCGGACGCAGGCGACCGGTGTTCATGTCGAAGGTCACGACCCCCGCCCCGTCCGTCGCGGCCCAGAGCACACCCTGCGGCGTCTCGTGGAACGCGCGTACGGTGCGCCGGTGGGCGAGGCTGTTCTTGCCCGACAGTCCCGGCACCGCATGACCTTTCCCGGCGGTGTCGATGTAGATCGCCCCGGACTGCCCGGTGCCTACCCATAGCTGCCGCTTGCTGTCGGGCAGCAAGGCCCAGACCTGATCGTGCAGGATCTCGTCGATCGCCGGGTCCGACGAGACGACGCGCTCGAAATGACCGCCGCGACGACGCACGAACAGGCCGTTATCCGCCCCGGCCCACAGATTGCCGACCGCATCCTCCGCCACCACGAAGGTGCGCGGCAGCATCTCCTTTTCGTCGCCCGGCAGCCCCGAGACGCGCTCGATGTGGCCGCTGGTCACGTCGATGCGATCGATGCCGCCTTCCGTCGCGATCCAGTACACGTTGGGCTCGCGGGACGCGGCGATCGAGAAAATCTTCGCGTGCGATGTCCCGCCGGGACCCACCGGATAGACGTGGAAGCGCATCGTCTTCGGATCGAAACGGACGAGGCCGCCCGTGTTGGTGCCGATCAGCAGCCCGCCGTCGTCCAGCGGCATCAGGGCGCGCACGTAGGCGTCGGGCAGCACGGCGCCCGCGTAGGAATCGGGCTCCTGCCCGAATACCTGCGTGCGGTAGCCGTCGTAGCGGACCAGGCCGCCGAACGTGCCGATCCATATCAGCCCGCGCTTGTCCTGCACGATGGCGGTGGTGGTCGAATGGGGCAAGCCATCCGCCACGCCCAGCGTGTCGAACCACGAGGTCTCGTAGACCGCCCACGGGTCCACGCCCACCGTCGACGTGTTTCCCGTCGGACCGACCTGCGCGGAGACCACCGAAGCGACGACAAAGCACAGCAGGGCCGCGAGGGCAATCAGATGTGCTCGGAGGCGCGGTGAGCGAACGGGCCGCGGTGCGCGGTCAGCCAGCATAGGCCATCGTCGGGTCGAGGTAACGACTGAAGGCATCCGCGGTCATCGGCCGGGCGAAGAAATAGCCCTGGCCGATGTCGCAGCCGAGATCCCGCAGCCAGTCGGCCTGCGCTTCGGTTTCGACGCCTTCGGCGATCGTCTGCATGTTGAGCTTCTTGGCGAGGCCGACGATCGCTTCGGTGATTTCGCGATCCGCCAGATTGAGCGAACTGCCACGCACGAACGACTGGTCGATCTTGATCGTGCCCACCGGGAGTTCCCGAAGGTGACCGAGGTTCCAGTAACCCGCGCCGAAATCGTCGATCAGCAGATCGAACCCGTGCGAGCGCAGCTTGACCAGCTGACGCATGGTCTCTTCCGGCTGGCGCATCGCCGTGGATTCGGTGAGCTCGAAACGGATACGCATCGGGTCCACGCCATACGAGCGCACCACGCGGTGCAGCGTCTCGACGAAGGCCGGGCGGGTCAGCTCGTGCATGGAAAGGTTGATCGCCACGTAGTCGACCGCGATGCCGGCGGCATCCCAGGCCTTGACCTGGGTGAGCACCGCGCGCAGCACGTATTCGCCCAGCGCGTGGATCAGACCGGAGCGCTCGGCCACCGCGACGAAGACGGCCGGAGGCACCTGGCCGCGCGTGGGATGGTTCCACCGGGCCAGCGCTTCGACGCCGGCGAGCGTGCCGTCGCGCAGGTGGCGCTTGGGCTGGTATTCGACGCCCAGATTGCCCTGCTGCAGGGCTTCGCGCAGTTCGACGGTGAGCGCGACACGCTCGCGGGCCTGCTCGAGCATGCCCTCCTCGTAAAAACGGAAGTCGGCCTTGCCGGTTTCCTTCACCGCGTACATCGCCGCGTCGGCGTTGCGGATCAGCATGTCGGCCACCGTACCGTCCTTGGGCGATACCGCGACGCCGATACTGGGGCTTACCGCAACGAACTGGCCAGCCACGCTGACCGGTTGCGATACGAGATCCAGCACCTTGCGGCAGACGCGAACGAGGTTTTCCATCCCGCCATAGGCCTGCACCACCACGACGAATTCGTCGCCACCGAAGCGCGCCACCGTGTCGCGCTCACGCACACTGCTGCGCAGGCTGGTGGCGACCGCCTGAAGGAAGGCATCGCCCGCCTCGTGGCCCAGCGTGTCGTTGATTGACTTGAAGCCGTCCAGGTCGATGAACATGACCGCGAGCGAATCGTCGGAGGAGTCGGCCAGGGCCTGCTCCAGCGTCTGCAGCAGGAAGGCGCGGTTCGGCAGCCCGGTCAGCGTGTCGTGATACGCGTGGAAGGCCAGCACCCGGCGCGCCTGCTCGCGTGGATCGCGCATGCGGCTGCGCAACTGGCGGCGCTGCCCCACCAGCCAGACGATGGCGGCAGTGGCCACCGCGACGACGACGATCAGACTGACCACCCAGCCCGGTCCAGCGCCAACGGTGCCGAAATTGGCACAGCGCGTACCGTCGCCCGACCCCGGAAGGGTCCAGCGGGCACACTTCGATGCGGCCAGGTGCAGGCCACTCTCGACGCTACGATGGTTCAACACACCACGCTCCGGCCCGGCATCCGGGGCACGTCTTGCTTTAAAAACGGAACGACCGCGCCCGGGAGCCTGGAAACACGCCAGGCGCGAAACGACATCTCCCTAGGTCTAACGGCCACCACCGCCCCCGACTTTAGCCCTGCGTGAGAAAAAGAACGCCATCACCGATCGGATGATGATAGACCGGCGAAAAAACGCAATCCGCCTGACGACCTGCCTTTCCGAAAATGTGCACTACCTGCGTACTTGTCCGGAAGCCGGCTCAGTTCCCACTGGCCGGCAGATAGCGATCGAACCAGGCCAGGGCGCGGGCCAGCACGTCACGGCGGTTCTCATCGCGCGCAAAGCCGTGACCCTCGCCCGGGTAGACCACCAGCGACGTCGGCACGTTCTGGGCGCGCAGCGCATGCCAGAACTCGAACGACTGCGGGGCGGGCGTCTCGGCGTCACGCTCGCCGACCACGATCAGCGTCGGCGTCTTCACCTGTTTTATGAAATTGATGGCCGAACTCTTCGCATAGACAGCCGGATCGTCATACACCGACGCACCGAAGTACGGCGTCATCCACTGATCGATGAGGTTCTGGCCGTAATAGCTCTGCCAGTTGGAGATTCCCGCACCCGCGACCGCGGCCCGGAAACGGTTAGTCTGGGTCACCCCGAACATCGTCATGAAGCCGCCGTAGCTCCAGCCGGTGAGGCCGAGGCGCTTGTCGTCGACCGGGTGATTCTTCTCGATCGTATCGACGCCCGCGAGAATGTCGCGCATGTCGCCGTAGCCGAAGTCCTTCCGGTTGGCCTGGACGAAGGCCGCGCCCTGCCCGTAGCTGCCACGTGGGTTGGGCATGAACACGAAATAGCCCAGCGCGGAAAGCGGCGCACCGCCGTAGCCGACACCGGGCCAGCGCGGCGTGACCGCCGCGGCAGGACCGCCGTGTACCGAGACGATCATCCCGTAGTGCTTTTTCGGGTTGTAGTGCGCCGGATACAGCAGCCAGCCCTGCACCTCGTGGCCTTCGAAGGTCCACGAGATCGATTCGGCCTTGCCCCACGACGGCTTGAGCGCGGCGTTGAATGAGGTCACCGCCACCGGCGCGTGCGAGGCGGCGAGCGTGGCGACGTGTACCTCGTAGGCCTTGTCGAACGAACTGCTCACGAACGCGGCCTTGCTGGCCTTCGCATCCAGCGACAAGGACATCGAGAGGCGACCGTCTCCGATCGTCATCGGCAGATCGAACAGACGAGTCGCCGTGGCGACGCCCTCAGCCGGCAGCGCGTAACGGGATACGCGGCTGGACCCGCCCGTGTGCTCGCCCACCAGAAGGGAGTCGTTCGCCGTCCAGGTGAACCAGGCCGGGGTGGTGTGGATGTCCGGGGTGACGTCCACAGGTGCGGCGCCACCGGCGGCGGGAACGGTCCAGATGTCACCACCGGTCGAGCCCTGATCGCTCATGAGGCCGCCGATGAAGGCGATGCGCGAGCCGTCCGGCGAGAAGCGCGGCACGGCCACCTGCAGCCCCTTGAGCGGACCGCTGAGCGTCGCGGTGTCGACGACGACGTCACCCTTGCCGCCTTCGGTCGACGGCTGGACGTAGAGTTTGGCCACCCACCAGTTGTTGTCTCCCGGCGGCTCGGCGGCGACATAGGCGATGCGCGCGCCGTCGGCCGAGAAGCTGAACTCGTAGACGTGCAGGCCAGCGGGCGTGAGGACGTGGACGTCGCCGCCCGCCGCGTCGACGCTGGCCACCTGCTGCACTTCGATGCCCTCGACGCCGACCTCGCCCAGCTGCGGCTTGGCCGCCGCGGTGGCGCTCGCGCGGCGGGTCGCGTTCGGGACGTAGAGGAAGCCGAGCTGCTTACCGTCAGCGCGCCATTCGAGGCCGCTGACGTAGCCGGTGAGGTGGGTCAGCCGCACGGGCGCGGCGCGGGTACCGGTGTCGACGGTGTAGATGTCGTTCTGCTTGCCCTCCTCCACGCCCGGGGCGCTGCCCGCGCAATCGGACAGGAAGGCGAGGTGGCGGGAGTCGGCGGCCCAGGCGACCGAGGTCTCGCTGCACCCCTTGCTCGCGGTGATGCGGTGGGCATGCTGGCCCTGCGCGTCGGCGATCTCGATCACCGGCTTGCCATCGGTCTTCACCGCCCAGGCCAGCTGCCTGCCATCGGGCGAAAGCGCGACGGACTCGATCGTGCGGACCTTGGCCAGCGACGAGAGGATGGCCGCGATACGCGGATCATCGGCGGATTTCGTCGGGGTGTCGGCGAGGCTGGCCTGGGTGAAGGCGAGCGCGACGGCCGCGGCGATCCACTTCGTACGCATGGGGTGACCTGATGTGTGATTGAGGTGTGAAAACTATCACGACACTCATTACTCTCGCGAGCACCCCATTGCCGACTCGGATTTCGTCAGGCCAGCAAGTGAGAAAACTCCGGATTGCGCTTGAACCAGGTCGCCGCGTAGGAGCAAGCGGGCTGCACCTTCCATCCCCTGGCCTCGGCGACCTGTACGGCGAACTTCGTCAGGAGGGAGGCAATGCCCCGCCCGCCCACGGGCGATGGCACGCCGGTGTGCGTGATCGTCATCACGTTACCGGCGAGGCGGTACTCCACCTCGCAGGTGTGACCGTCCACCACGGTCGTGAACACCTGGTTTTCGGCGTCATGCGTCATTTCCAGCGGTTTCGCGTTGTCGCTCATCGGTCATCTCCATCAAAAGGACAGCCGCACCTTCGCATTCTCTGGATGGGCGGGCCGTTAAGGTCAGCCGATCATCCCCCCACCGAAGGAGAATCTCCATGCAGAAGTCAGGCTCAGCGGTCTGGAAAGGCGGCATCAAGGATGGCCAGGGCACGATCTCGACCCAGACCGGCGTACTGAAGGAAGCCCCCTACGGCTTCAAGTCGCGCTTCGAAGACGGCCCGGGCACCAATCCCGAGGAACTGATCGGCGCCGCGCACGCTGGCTGTTTCTCGATGGCGCTGTCGCTCATGCTCGGCAACGCCGGCCTCACCCCCGACAGGATCGAGACGAAGGCCGACGTCACCCTCGACAAGGACGGCGACGGTTTCTCCATCACCAAGGTGCATCTCACCGTGAAGGCGAAGATCCCCGGCACGGACCAGGCCGGGTTCGAAGCCATCGCCAGGCAGGCGAAGGAAGGCTGCCCGGTCTCCAAGGTGCTGAATGCCGCGATCAGCATGGACGCCACCCTCGAAGCGTAAACTGCTCCGGCCGCCGGCCCCGGCCGGCGGCTTCCCTGGCCGACAGGATCGAACCCAGCGTGCTGATCATTCACGAACACGGCCAGCGCCAGCCCATCCGCTGGACGGCCGACATGGGCAGGCCGAAAGCGCCCATCTGGGTCGATCTGTTCGATCCCAGCGAAGACGAGAAAAAATGCGCGGCCGACATCTCCGGCCTACGCATTCCGGAGCGGGCCGACGTGGACAACCTCGCCCTGTCCAGCCGCATCCGCACGGACGACGACGCGATGTACCTGTCGATCCCGTATTTCGCGGATGTCGATCCCGACGCCCCCAACGGTACCGGCCATCGCCCTTCCCCCGTCGGCATCGTGGTCACCGGGCATGTCCTGATGACGCTTCGCTTCCAGACCTCGCCCGCCTTCGACCTGGCGGCGCAGAGCTGCGATGAGCAGCACTGGGATTCCAGCGCCGACGTGCTGGCGACGCTGATCGAGGCGATCGTCAACCTCGCGGCCAGGCGCATGGAGGACGTGTCCGCCGATCTGAAACAGCTGTCCGATCGTGTGTTCACCACCGAGCGTCTGGGCACGCCCGCCCTGCGCGACTGCATGCTCGAGGTCGGCCGCCTCGAGGGCGAGCAGGCACGCAACCGCTCGTCCATGCTGGGCGTGCAGCGCATCGTCTCGTTCGTGCGGGCCAAGCAGCCCGAGTGGATGTCCGATCAGGTCGAGGTCCGTCTGCGCGTGGTCGACCACGACCTCCGCACCCTGGACGAGTTCGACGATCAGCTGACCAACAAGCTCCAGTTCCTGCTGGATGCAAGCCTGGGCTTCATCAGCACGGACCAGAACCACGTGATGAAGGTGCTGACCGTGACCTCCGTGGCGACCATTCCCCCGGTGATCCTGGCCGGCGTCTGGGGCATGAACTTCAAGCACATGCCCGAGCTGGACTGGACCTTCGGCTATCCGATGGCGATCGGCGCCATCCTGCTGAGCATTCTGCTGCCCGTGCTGTTCTTCAAATGGCGGGGCTGGCTGGAAGGTGACTGAGCGGCGTCTCTAGCGCAGTCATTCACGCACGTGAAGACCCGTAAACCTGACGCACGTCGCATTTTTTTACATTGGGCCGTCTTTTCCCTAAAGTTCGCGGCTGCACTGCCGTTAGCACCCTTGAGGGTCGCCCGGTAGAAGCCGGTCGAAACGACACGGGGCTGCCATCCGGCGCGCTCCACTCGGGGGAGGAAGTGTTCGGTGCCAGTCAGTAGTCACTATCGCGTTCGCCATGCCCTGTCCTGGGGCCGCCCATGAAGACGCCGTGGCATGCCATGACGGGCGGCCTTCCCGAGACGCGACTGCTGGCGTCGGTGGCCGAGTTCACCCACCACCGCGATATCGACGCCCTGGACCACAGCCTGGTCCTTTCGCTGGCCGAGCTCATGCCGGTCAACAGCGTCACCCTGTGCAAGCGTGGCGAGAGTCTCCAACAGCCCATCGAATCGATGGTGGTCTGCGGCCGCAAGCGCGAAGGCGGCTTCGTCGTCAACGCGCTCGAACCACCGCGCGAGGGCGACCCGGTCGACACCATCGTCTGCGCGATGGAAACCCTGGAAGCGGTCAGCGACGTCACCGACAACGGCGACTGCCGCCTTGTCATTCCCATCCAGCGCGACGGGTCCGCGATCGGCGCCCTGATGCTCGAGGCCGACGACTCGCTTGACGCCGTCCGTGTGATGGTCGAAGGCTTCGCGCGCATCTACGGCAACTACATCGCCCTGCTCAACGAGAGCGAACGCGACAAGCTCACCGGCCTGTACAACCGCCGCAGCTTCGAACAGCGCCTGCGCCGCCTGCTCAAGCTCAGCCGCCAGCGTGCGCGTGCCGCCGTGGGCGGTGACGACGAACGCCGGGGCGGCGTGCGCGACGACGACAGCAAGATCTACCTCGCCATCCTCGACATCGACCACTTCAAGCGGATCAACGACACCTACGGTCACGTCTACGGCGACGAGGTCATCCTGATGCTGGCCCAGCAGATGCGCGCCAGCTTCCGCCAGAGCGACGTGCTCTTCCGCTTCGGCGGGGAAGAGTTCGTCATGCTGATCGCCGCGGAAAACGAATACGTGGCGCAACACGCGCTCGATCGCTTCCGGCAGTTCATCGCCGATCACACGTTTCCGCAGGTCGGCCACGTCACCGTCAGCATCGGCTACGCGCGGATCACCGAGAACGACTATCCCGAGATCGTGCTCGATCGCGCGGACAAGGCGCTGTATTTCGCCAAGGAAAACGGTCGTAACAGCGTCCATGGGTACGAAGACCTGACCCAGCGTGGCGAGCTCGCCGCGCCGGTCGCCCTCGGCAGCATCGACCTCTTCTGACGACGTTACGACCCGCCAGCTAGGCGCGCTTTCCCGGATAACGCCGCCCCGCGGACCCGCCGCGTGGGCGCACCCGGAGGGCCAGGCTGATCCTCGGCCCGACCTCGCCGCGCGACTTCGGTATCCCGTGGTCGTAATGGAACTGCGTGGCATGGCTCATCGTCAGCAGACTGCCCGCCTCCAGATCCAGGTCGAAGCTGCGCTTCGCCCCTTCGCGCTCACGCAACGTCATCCGCCGCGTCGCACCTAACGACAGCAGCGCGATCGGCTCGCCTTCCGCGATCTCGTCGATATGGTCGTTATGCGGCGCCACGCTGTCGCGACCGTCGCGATAAAGGTTGAGGCCCACGGAGGTGAACCGCACCCCGGTGACGGCGATCGCTTCGCGAGCAGCCTCGGCCAGGGGCGACGGCAAGGACGGATCGTCCAGCACGTAATGCTGCACCAGCCGCGGTACGTCCACTTCGCGCCCGTACATCTCACGCCGCTGCGCCTGCCATGGGATCGTCGACATCAGCGTGTCGAACCATCGCGCCGCCATCGGGGACGCGATAAGGCCCGGCTCGTACGCGAACCGCCCGTGCTCATCGTCGACGATCACGAGCGGTCCGGCAGCGAACAGCGAGCCCTGGGTCACGTCGCCCTTACTTGATGACGCCGCACGCGATGCGCGCACCGCCGCCGCCCAGCGGTTCCGGCTGGTCGGCGTAGTTGTCGCCACCGGCGTGGATCATCAGCGCATGGCCCTTCAGCGTCGCCAGCGTCTTGAGGTGCGGCGCGGTTACCGGCGTGGTGTCGGTACCATCGGCGGCAATCTCGATGCGCGGCAGGTCGCCCTCATGGCCCATGGCATCCGGACCTTCGTGCTTGCCGGTCTTCGCCGGGTCGAAGTGACCACCGGCAGCGAGCGCGGCGCCCTTCTTGCCGTCCTTCTCGCCCGGGTCGCAGCTGGCCTTCTCGTGCAGATGGAATCCATGCGTACCCGGCGGCAGGCCCTTGAGGTCCGGCGTGAACACGAGACCGCCGGCGCTTTCGGTCACGGTCACCTTGCCGACGGACGCGCCCGCGCCATCGGCGGTCACGGCGGTCAGCGGTACCACCACACTCTTCTCGGCAGCCTGAGCGGCGGCACAGACGAACAGGCCAGCGGCCACGATTGCGATCTTTCTCATCATGCACTCCTGTGGAATCGAGGTAACCCCGGGATACTGCACCCGGCGTAGACGGCACGTCCATAACCCACAGGCGACAGGCTTCCCGCTGCGGACGCCGCGAAGCAGCTGTCCCTACCTGCCAAACATGCGTGCCTTATCCGCCTCATCCAGCGCACGCCACTCACCGGAAGGCAGCCCGTCCAACGACAACCCACCCAGCGTCGTACGCTCGAGCGTCACCACGTGATTGCCCACCGCCGCGAACATCCGCCGCACCTGGTGATAACGGCCTTCCGTCAGCGTCAGACGCACATGACGCGGCCCCAGCACCTCCAGCGTCGCCGGAAGCAGCGGTTCGGTTTCGCCGTCCAGCATCAACGTGCCGGCGGCGAACGTATCGCCCTCGTCGCCACGCAGATCCTCGGCCAGCGTCGCTTCGTACACCTTGGCCAGCGAGGCCTTCGGCGAAATGATCCGGTGCAGCAGCGGACCGTCATCGGTGAACAGCAGCAGGCCCGACGTCTCCCGATCGAGGCGGCCGACCGTCGACAGTACCGGATTGCGCAACGCGAAGCGGGGTGGCAGCAGGTCGTAGACCAGGCGGCCGACGTCCTTGCGCGAGCAGGTGTAGCCGCTGGGTTTGTTGAGCATCAGCAGCAGGCCCTGCGGCGGGTCCAGCGGTTCGCCGTCGAAGCGCACGTCGGCGTGTTCAACCTTGTCGTCGGCGTAAAGCACCTCGCCCGCGGGATCGGTGACCAGACCTTCGCGGAACATGGATGCGACTTGCTTGCGGCTGCCATAGCCTAGATTCGCCAACAGGCGGACGAGCTTCATCGACGGGGCTCCTGTGCTTCGATGACCTTGAAGCCGTCGCGTTCGACGACCGTGCGGACGCGGGCGAATGCCGCGTCGAGTGCCGCCTCGTAAGCGAGGTGGCGATTGGCGACCATCCAGAACCGGCCGGCCGGCGCCAGCGCTCTGGCGGCGGTGGCGATGAAGGCGCGGCCGAGTTCCGGCTGGTCCGCGCGTCCCTGATGGAACGGCGGGTTGGAAAGAATGGTGTCGTACCCGGTATCGATGCCGTGGGTCACATCGGCCCACCGCACCGACGTGGCGATGCGGCGATTCGCGTGGGCGACCGCTTCGGCGAGGTTGGCCGTGGCGGGGGCGATGGCGCGACCTTCCGCTTCGTAGAGATCGGCGGCGACGATGCCCGGGCAACGCGCGATCGCCGCGCAGGCGAGATAGCCGAAGCCCGCACCAAGGTCGGCCAGGCGACCATGCAGGTCATCCGGCAGCACCTCGGCGAGCAGCGCGGACGCCGTGTCGATCCGATCCCAGGCGAACAGACCGCGGCGGCTCATGAAGCGACCGTCTTCGATCGTTTGTGGCGCATCGAAGGCGAGCCATTGCTCCATCAACGCGACGTCGGGCCCGGCACCCGCCTGCGTCCAGAACACCCGGCATTTGTGCTTCGACAGCTGACTGACACCGCCGGCCAACGCGGCGAGATCGGCCTCGGCGGTTCTGGCGCCTTCGCTGTTCGGCACACTGGCCACGACGATGCCGTCGCGTCCCACGCGACACATGGCCTGTGCGAACAGGGCCCGGCTCTCTTCGCGCTGACGAGTCGGCAGGATCATCACGACACGGAACGCGCCCTCCGGCGGGTCGGAGACGACCTCGAAGCCGGAGCGCGCCAGCGCATCGGCCGCAGGCTTGAACGATTGCTGCATCACCCAGCCGGGACGGCGCCGCTCGCGGAGGACGAAGCCGTCGCGCGCACGCAGGAACAGGACGCGCCCATCGGCCGGCCACGCCAGTTCACCCGTGATGAACGGGACGAACAGGGCGTCGAGTGCGGCTTCGGATGCGGTTCCGGCGGACAACGCCATGGACCTCGGTGCGACGGGATGGCCGCCGATTCTAGCGCGAGCGGGCCCCGCTCAGCTGCTGCAAGAGAGCATCGAGCAGCCCACGCGGTCGCGTGCCCAGTCCGGACGGCGGCCGGCGAGGTGGTCGCGACCGGGCTGTTCGTCGTAAGGACGACGCAGTGCGTCGAGCAATTCGTGGACACCGTCGTAGTCGCCCTGCTCCGCCCGGTCGATGGCCTGCTGGGCGAGATAATTGCGCAGCACGTAGCGCGGATTGCTCGCGTGCATGAGCGCCAGGCGCTCACCCGGCGTGGCCTCGTCGTCCTTCACGCGTGCCGCATAGCGCGTCAGCCAGGTTGCCAGCGCGTCGCTGACCGCCACGCGGCCCGCCTCGGTATAGAACGCGGCGCCTGCCGTGCCGACGGCGGGCTCATCGGGGTCGAGCGCCGCGAGGTCGCGGAAGAAGATCGTCATGTCCATTTCGCCCGCGGTCAGCAGGCCACGCAGGTCGGCGACCAGCGCATCGTCACCCTCGCGGGTACTGACGAGACCGAGCTTGGCGGCCGAGAACGCGGCGTCGGTGGCCTCGAAGACCTCCACGTAGCGGTCCAGCCCGGCCTGAAGGGCCTCGGTCCCCTCGAACAGGGGCGCCAGGGCCTGGGCCAGGCGCTGCAGGTTCCAGTACGCGACACGCGGCTGGTGGCCGAAGCGATAGCGGCGGTTGGCGCGGTCGGTGGTGTTCGGTGTCCAGTCGGGGTCGAAGTTGTCGACCCAGCCGTAAGGACCGTAGTCGATCGTCAGGCCCAGAATCGACAGGTTGTCGGTGTTCATCACGCCATGGACGAAGCCCACGCGCATCCAGTGAGCCATGAGCTTCGCCGTGCGCTCGCAGACCTCGCCGAAGAAGGCGCCGTAGCGCCCGGCGTCGGGCAGCCCGGCAAACGCGGGGAAATGCGTGCGGATGGTGAAGTCGACCAGCTGGCGCAGGAGCGCCACGTCGTTGCGCGAGGTCGGCAGCTCGTACGAGCCAAAACGCAGGAAGGATGGAGCCACCCGGCAGACGATGGCGCCCGGCTCGAGCGCGGGATGGCCGTCGTACATGACGTCGCGTAGCACCTCGTCACCGGTCACCACCAGCGAGAGCGCCCGGGTGGTCGGCACGCCCAGGTGGTGCATGGCTTCGCTGCAGAGGAACTCGCGGATGGACGAGCGAAGCACGGCACGACCGTCCGCGCCACGCGAATACGGCGTACGACCCGCGCCCTTCAGCTGCAGCTCCTGGCGGCCGTCGTGGGCCGTCACGACCTCGCCCAGCCCGATCGCGCGTCCATCGCCCAGCTGGCCGGCCCAGTGACCGAACTGATGGCCGCCATAGGCCATCGCATAGCCCTGCATGCCCGGGAGTAGCGCGTTGCCGCTGAACACCCCGGCGACGTCCGCGGCGTCCGGATCGATACCCAGCATCGCGGCCACCTCGTCCGACACGGCGACCACGCGCGGGGCCGCCACCGGTGTGGGCGCCACCCATGAATAGGCGGCGCCCTCCACCTGCCGGGGAGCGTTCAGCGACGAGGGGTCGGCCGGCAACTCACGGACGAAGGCGTTGTCGAAGCGGAGGTCTGTCATCGGCGGTGAGGGGTCATGCGTTTGGGGATCTCTGAAATATCCGGCCGGACCGGCGCGAAACAAGGCACCCGTCGGTGTTCCGCCATCGGTCGCCACAATAACTTGCCGACTCGTGCAAACTAGCGCCCCCGACCACCCCGCCCTGGATGTCATGCGTCCGATCCGCACCCTGGCCAGCCTGCTCAGCGTCACCCTGGCCACCGCCGCGGGTGCCGAGCCCGTGGCTGTGCCGCGAAGTGACAAGACACTCGTCGAGATCGTCAACGCGACCATGGGCACCCTGCCGAACGCCGTCGACGCCCTGTCGCGCAAATTGCCCGGCGGCCTGCACGCCACCGCCGACGCGCCGCCGCAGATCGTCCGCAGCCAGCCCTTCGTGACCCGCGACGGTTACCGCGTCAGCGCCTTCGAGGCACGTGGTTTCAACGAGGGCGGCGACGTGCCGATGGTCCGCTTCACGTCGATCCAGCTCGAGCAGCGTCCCTGCTTCGCCCATGCCGAGGTGGCCGGAAGTTTTCATGCCACGGCGTCGGAAACGAACCTGCCGACGGCGCCATCCATGCTTCCCAACCGGTACACCGTGCTGCAGATGCCCTGGGGACGGCTGTCCTTCGGGACATCGCAGGAAAGCGGCGGCTGCGTCATCGCCATCGTCGGCGACGCGACGGGCGGCGCCATGGGTACGCGCATGCCGCTGCCGCTGCCCCAGCCGACGAGCATGCCCGGCATGCCCGACCTGCGGCGCACGTGGCCGATGCCGGCCGACGCCTACCCTCCCGATACGGCGGTGCCGGTCGAAGGCAGCAACTGAGCCACGCGTTCGATGCGATCCTCGGGCACGCCCGGGGAAAACAGATAACCCTGCAGCTCGTCGCACCCCGCCTCGCAGAGGAAGGCCCGCTGCTGTTCGGTTTCCACGCCCTCGGCAACCACGGATAACCCGAGCGCCGCGCCGAGGTTGGACACCGCACGCACGATGGCGGCCGAGTCTTCCGCGGTCGGCGCCATCTGCACGAACGAACGGTCGATCTTGACCTTGTCGACGTCGAGGTCCTTCAGCAGCGTCAGGCTGGAATAGCCGGTGCCGAAGTCGTCCAGCGAGACACGCACGCCGACGTGGCGCAATTGCTTGAGAAGGCGCACCGCCATGCCATCCGCATTGACGATGGCCGTCTCCGTGATTTCCAGCTCGAGACGGCTCGGTGGCAGACCGGTCCTCTTCAGCACACCCAGCACCATGTCGGCAAAACCGTCGTCGCGCAACTGCACGGCGCTGACGTTTACCGCGACGAAGAGGTCGTCCACCCCCACTACGCGCGCGCACGCCGTGCGCAGCACCCACTCGCCCAGCCGGTCGATCAACCCGGTTTCCTCGGCTACGGGAATGAACTGCACCGGCGGTATCACACCCAGACGCGGATGCCGCCAGCGCGCCAGTGCTTCCAGACCGATGATCTTGCCGTCGCTCGCACGCACGATCGGCTGGTAGTGGCAGCTGAGGCCTTCGCCCGTGACCAGCGCGTCGTCGAGCAACCGCTCCACGTCGCGGCGATGGGCCAGTGCCGCATCGAGCTCGTCGTTGTAAAGCACATACCGGTTGCGCCGCTTCTTCGCTTCGTACAGCGCACTGTCCGCCTTGCGCGCCAGTTCGCCGCCGGCGACGGCGCTCGCGTCGGCGGTGATGACACCCACCGAGGTGCCGACGAACGCCGTGGTCGACAGCACGCCAAAGGGCCTGGCCGCCAGTTTGACGAAGCTTGCGGCCATCGTCTCCGCATCGAAGTCGTCCCGTTCCTCCACGAGCACGGCAAACTCATCGCCGCCGATGCGTGCGACCGTATCCGCCGCATCGACCACCTCACGCAGACGCTTGCCGAACTGGATCAGTAGCTCGTCGCCGGCGAGGTGGCCCCAGGTGTCGTTGACCTTCTTGAACCCGTCGAGGTCGAGGTAGAACAACACCGAACGCGCGCCACCCGAAGCCGCTTTCGCGATGGCGGATTCGATGCGGCTGAAAAGCGCCGTGCGATTGGACAAACCGGTCAGCGCGTCGTGGCAGGCCAGCCAGCGCACATAGGCTTCGGATTCACGCAGATCGCTGATGTCGGTCACCGAGGCGAGGACATGCGGCTCACCGTCCAGATCGATGCAGGTCTTGCGGGTGATCAGCGTGCGCACTCTCCCGTGCGGGTCGGTCACCGATTCTTCCGACTCGACCACCTCGTGGCTGCGCAGTACCGACTCGTCCCCCGCGGCCATGCGCGCCGCCTGCTCCGGCGGAAACAGTTCATCGTCGGTCCGGCCGATGACATCATCGACGCTCAGACCGAAATAGGTGCAACCCATGCGGTTGACCAGTACCCAGCGATGTTCGGCATCGCGCACGAACATCGCCGTGGGCATCAATTCAAGCACGGTCGACCAGCCCGCCAGATCGTATTGCACCGATTCCCCTCCCGATGAGCACGTAGACGAAAAATGAGACGCCGTCCGTGATGCCCGTGTGTCGGGAACCTCAGGACGCCTTCAGGGGCGCTTCGTCAGCGGCCGCAGCGATTCGAACTTACGCTGGTACTCGTCCGTGACCTGTTTGGCCTCGTCACCGTTGGTGATGACGCGCGGCGTGATCAGCACGATCAGCTCGGTACGGTCGCGGCTGCGGGTCGTTGAGCCGAACAATCGGCCGAAAAAGGGTATTCGGTTGAGTCCGGGGATGCCGGTATCGGTGGTCGCATCGTTCTGCTTGATGAGGCCACCGAGCAAGACCGTCTGTCCGCTCTGCACGGCGACCTGGGTGGCGACCTCGCGCTGCTGGATGGGGAAGTTGCCCGTCGTGGTGTCGACCACGCCTGGCGAACTCACGACCTGGTTCACGTTGAGGTAGACCAGGCCACCGGGATTGACGCGCGGTCGCACATTGAGGATCACGCCGGTGTCCTTGTACTCGACCTGGCCGATCGTGTTATCCGTATTGGCCGTGGTGTTGACGTAGGTCTGCGTGATCGGAATCTGGTCGCCGACCTCGATGTGCGCCTTCTGGTTGTTCAGCACCACCAGCGACGGCGCGGACAGAACCTTGGTATTGCCGTTCTGCTCCATCGCATGCAGCGCGACGGAAACGTTGTTGTTGACGAACGAGTAGAAGAAGCTGTCATTGGTCGAGTTGTATGACGCTCCGCCGTTGCCCAGTGCCCACTGCTGCTTGTTGCCCGGCTGCGTGGGCGACCCGTTGGTGGTACCGACCAGGCCCTCCAGATACCACTGCACGCCGAACTGGAACTCGCCCTTGAGTTCGACCTCGAGAATGCGCGTTTCGATCTGCACTTGCAGCGGCACGGCGTCGAGACGCTTGATCGCCTGCTCGATCTCGGCCCATTGCGCGGGACGGCAGCGCACCATGATCTGGTTGTTGGCGTCGACCGAGGTGATGCGCACGCCGTCGTCGGTGGTGGTCGCGGAATGGCTCTTTCCCGCCCCGCCGTCCGGCGATGACGAGCCGGAGTCGCCGAGGCCGCTCACGGACATCCCGCTGCCACTGCTACCGCCGTTCGTACCCGATGTACCCGGGCCGATACCGCTCGTGCCCGTCGACGATGAGCCACCGTTACCGAACGAACCCGTCGTGCTGCCGAGAGCCGAGCCACCGCGATTGCCCAGATCGCTGTCGCCGCCGCCGAGCGTGCCCGGGGAAAGGCCCGGCCCGACCCTGCCACCGCGGTCGCCGGAGCCGCCGCCCTTCGAGCCGCCGCCGTAGATGTCCGAAAGATAGTCCGCCATGTCGGCGGCCTGCACGTTGCGCACGTCGTACACGTAGAGCTGCGGTTCGTTGCCGCCGCCATGATCGATGCGATCGATCCAGCTGCGCACTTCGTCGAGGTATGCGGGCTGCGGACTGATCACCACCAGCGAGTTGGTGCGCTCGATAGGGATGAAGCGAAGCAGGCCCGCCATGGGCGTGTTGCCTTTCTCGCCGAAGATCGCATCGAGCTGCGGCTGCAGCTCCTTCACCTGCGCACGCTGCAGACTGAACACGCCCACCGACATGCCACGCAGCCAGTCGACGTCGAACGTCGCCACGGTGCGCTGATAGTTGTCGAGCTCGGTGGGCGTGCCCGCCATCACGATGACGTTGCGGGTGGGATCGGCCAGCAGCGTGGCATCGGGCCGTGCGAACGGTTTGATCAGCTTCTGCATCTCCGTCGCGGAGATGAAGTGCAGCGGGAACAGACGCGCCTGCAATCCGCCGGGCGGCGCGTTGGCGCCGATGCTCGGCACGAGATTCCCGGCGACGGCATCCTTCGCCGGCATCACGACGTAACGGCCGTTACTGTGCACCAGCGCGTTACCGGTCCACGACAGCAGCGTCTCGAGGATCGGCAGCGCCTGTTCGGCGGTAACGGGCTGGGAGGTCGAGAAGGACACGTTGCCCTGCACGCCGGGGGTGATCGAATAGTTCTCGTGCAGCAGGTCGCCGAGGATGGCTTTCACCACGGACTCGACCGGCTGATTCTCGAAATTGAACGTGACCGTGCCGGTGCCCTGGTCGACCGGCTTCGGTGTCGCAAGTCCTGACGATTTGACGAATTCGCCGGTGCCGGTGGTGATCTGGGGCTGCGAGATCGCCGGTGTCGTCGGGTTGGTCGAGGCAAGGATGCGTGGACCCGGCACCGGGAGCTCGGTGCCTGCCAGAGCTTCGCGTTGCAGCGCGCCGTCGTCGCGGGGCTGGGGCAGCGTGGAGCAGCCAGCGATAAGCACGGTGGCGACGATCGAGACAAGCAGATAGGTACGCATGCCTGAAGTCTCGCAGCATCGGATGACAGCGGAAAGCGGATTCGCCCCCCCCCCGGGTCCGGCACGCTCCTCAGGGATGCAACGGCACCGTCACCGTCGGCTCCCCGTTCCCCGTCCGTGTCACGCCCGCCGGCTCCGTCGTCGTAGCCGCCTTCCCGCGATAGGGCTGCAGTGACTCGAACTTCCGCTGGTACTCGTCCGTCACCTGCTTGGCCTCGTCGCCGTTGGTGATCACGCGTGGCGTAATGAGGACGATCAGCTCCGTGCGGTTACGGCTGCGGGTGGTCGAACCGAACAGCCGGCCGAACACCGGGATGCGGTTCAGCCCCGGAATACCGGTGTCGGTCAGACCTTCGTCCTGCTTGATCAGACCGCCCAGCAACACGGTCTGCCCGCTCTGCACCGCGACCTGCGTGGCCACTTCACGCTGCTGAATCGGGAAATTGCCGGTCGCGGCGTCCTTCTGACCCGGCGAGCTCACGACCTGATTGATGTTGAGATAGACGAGGCCACCGGGATTCACACGCGGCCGCACGTTCAGGATCACGCCGGTGTCCTTGTACTCCACCTGGCCGATCGTGTTATCGGTGTTTGCCGTGGTGTTGACGTAGGTCTGCGTGATGGGGATCTGGTCGCCGACCTGGATGTGCGCCTTCTGGTTGTTCAGCACCACCAGCGACGGCGCCGACAAGGTCTTCGTGTTTCCGCTCGTTTCCATAGCCTTCAAAGCCACGGAAAGATTGTTGTTGACGAAGGAGTAGAAGAAGCTCTCGCCACCGTACGTGTTGCCGCCGTTACCGAGGGCCCACTGCTGCTTGTTGCCCGGCTGGCCGACGGACCCGTTGGTGCCTCCGACAAGACCCTCGAGATACCACTGCACACCGAACTGATAGTTGCCGGTCAGCGCCACTTCGAGAATGCGGGTTTCGATCTGCACCTGCAGCGGCACGGCGTCGAGGCGCTTGATCGCCTGCTCGATCTCGGTCCATTGCGACGGACGCGCGCGCACCATCAGCTGGTTGTTCGAATCCACCGAGGTGATCCGCACGCCGTCGTCCGTGGTGATCGGTCCGTTGCGCTGGCGGCGCGACGATTCGTCATCGCCAAGGCCGTTGCCACTGGATCCCATCGAACCGCCGCCACCAAAGCTGGAACCGCTGCCCGAGCCGTACGAGTTGCCACCCAGCCCGCTCGAGCCATTGTTGAGACTCGAACCGGACGACGAGGTGTTGCCGAAGGTACCCGTGGTACTGCCGAGACCGGAGCCATTACGGTTACCGGAATCGCTGTCGCCCCCCAGCGTGCCCGACGAAAGTCCCGGGCCCACCTTGCCGCCGCGATCGCTGGACCCGCCGCCGCCGGAACCACCGCCGTAGATGTCGGAAAGGTAATCGGCCAGATCGGACGCCTGCACGTTGCGTACGTCATAGACGTAGAGCTGCGGCTCGTTGCCACCACCGCGATCGATGCGATCGATCCAGCTGCGTACTTCGTCGAGATACGCCGGCTGCGGGCTGATCACCACCAGCGAATTGGTCCGCTCGATGGGGATGAAACGCAGCAGACCGGCCATGGGCGTATTGCCCTTGTCGCCGAACAGCTTGTCCAGCATAGGCGTGAGGTCCTTGACCTCCGCGCGCTGGAGACTGAAGACGCCCACCGACATGCCGCGCAGCCAGTCGACATCGAAGGTCGACACGGTGCGCTGGTAGTTATCCAGTTCCGTCGGCGTACCGGCCATGACGATGACGTTGCGCGTCGGATCGGCGAGCAAGGTGGCATCGGCACGCGCGAACGGCTTGATGAGCTTCTGCATCTCGGTCGCCGAGATGAAGTGCAGCGGAAACAGGCGCGCCTGCAGACCACCGGCCGGCGCACTCGCGCCAAGGCTGGGAACGAGGTTGCCGGCAACGGCATCCTTGGCTGGCATGACCACATAGCGTCCGTTGCTGTGGACCAGCGCGTTACTGGTCCATGACAGCAGCGTTTCGAGGATCGGCAGGGCCTGCTCGGCCGTGACCGGCTGCGAGGTCGAGAAGGACACATTGCCCTGCACACCCGGCGTAATCGAGTAGTTCTCGTGCAGCAGATCGCCCAGGATGGCTTTCACCACGGACTCGACCGGCTGGTTCTCGAAATTGAAGGTCACCGTACCCGCACCTTCGGCGACCGGCTTCGGCCTGGCCAGACCCACCGGCTTGACGAATTCGCCCGTGCCCGTGCTGATCTGCGGCTGGGCGACCGCTGGCGTGGCCGGATTGGTCGACGGAGCGATGCGGGGCCGCGGCGCGGGCAATTCGGTGCCGGCCAGCGCCTCGCGCTGCAACGATCCATCGTCACGCGGCTGCGGCAGCGACTGGCATCCGGCAAGTGCGACCACCAGCGCCGTGGCGCCGATCAGGGGCTTTCTCAGCATGGAACAACGTACTCCCTCGTTGGACGCGGCGCGCAGCACCGACCCCTGGTGCTGCACTTATTCCGCCAACTCTAAAGGGAGCATCCTACAAAGCGCCAGCGTTCCCCTACAGACCCGTGACGCCGGTCCGCTCAAAAGCTTCGGTCAGGGCGCGGAAACCCCCATGGCGCGGGGGCTTCCGCCTTGAACGGGTCGTTCAGCCTTCGGCCCACTCCGCGTGAAAACTGCCTTTCTCGTCCACGCGCTCGAAGGTGTGAGCACCGAAGAAGTCACGCTGAGCCTGAATGAGGTTCGCCGGAAGCGTTTCGGCCCTGTAACTGTCGTAGTAGGCCACCGCCGCCGAGAAGCCCGGCACCGGCACGCCGACACGCACCGCTTCGCCGACGACCTCGCGCAGCGCCACCTGATACTGCTGCGCGATGTCCTTGAAGTACGGATCGAGCAGGAGGTTCTTCAGTGCCTTGTCGGTCTTGTACGCGTCGGTGATCTTCTGCAGGAAGCGCGCACGGATGATGCAACCGGCGCGAAAAATCTTCGCGATGGCGCCGTAGTCGAGGTTCCATTCGTTCTCGTCCGACGCGGCGCGCAGCTGGGCGAAGCCCTGCGCGTACGAAATAATCTTGCTCAGGTACAGTGCACGGCGCACGGATTCGATAAACGCCTTGCGATCCCCCCTGAATTTTTCCGCCTTCGGGCCCGCCAGCTGCTTGCTCGCCGCGACACGCTCCTCCTTCATCGAGGAAAGCACGCGTGCGAATACCGACTCGGTGATCAGCGTCAGCGGCACGCCGAGATCCAGCGCACTCTGACTGGTCCACTTGCCGGTGCCCTTCTGCGCGGCGCGGTCCAGAATCACGTCGACCAGCCGCTTGTCGGTCTTGTCGTCTTTCCGGGTGAAGATCTTCGAGGTGATCTCGATCAGGAAGCTGTCGAGCTCGCCCTCGTTCCATTCACGGTAGACATCGGCCAGTTCGTCGTTGGACAAGCCGAGCACATGCTTGAGTACCGCGTAGCTCTCGGCGATCAGCTGCATGTCGCCGTATTCGATGCCGTTGTGCACCATCTTGACGTAGTGCCCGGCACCGCCCGGGCCGATGTAGATCACGCAGGGTTCGCCGTCCGGCGCCTTGGCGGCGATCTCGGTGAGAATCGGGGACACCAGGTCATAGGCCTCACGCGGGCCGCCCGGCATGATCGACGGGCCTTTCAGCGCGCCCTCCTCACCGCCGGAGACGCCGGTGCCGATGAAGTGCAGACCGTCCTTCGCCAGCTCTTCGCCGCGGCGCACGGTGTCCTTGTAGAAGGTGTTGCCGCCGTCGATGAGAATGTCGCCCTTGTCCAGCAAGGGTCGCAGCTGCTCGATCACCGCATCGGTGCCCTTGCCAGCCTGCACCATCAGCAGGATGCGTCGAGGCTTCTCGAGCGAATCGACGAATTCTTCGAGACTGTACGTCGGCACGAGCTGCTTACCCTTGCTCTCGGCCATGACGTCGTCCGTCTTTTCTTTGGATCGATTGAAGATGGACACCGCGTGGCCGCGGCTCTCAATGTTCCAGGCGAGGTTGCGGCCCATGACGGCCATACCGATCACGCCGATCTTCTGTTTGCTCACGTCGGAATACTCCAGGCTCGGGTTCACAGGAAAACTGGGGGCGCACCGTAAGCCATCAAAGCGCCCGATCCTCGCGGGTTCTTGCACGATCCGATGGTGGCGTCCGCCCCGGCACCCTTGGGAGATTGGCCCCCTCGCGTACCACGGAACGTGACGACCCTCGGCTATGATGGGCGGCGAACCGGCGGCGGGCCCGACCGGATGGACTCGACACGCATGAACCAGGTGAAGTCGCCTTCCCGCGACAAACGCGTCGCCACCGCCGCCGAGGCGCTGGCCGGCCTCGTGGCCGATGGACAGATCATCGCCGTGGGTGGCTTCGGCCTCTGCGGTATTCCCGAACTGCTGATCGAGGCGCTGCGCGATTCCGGCGTCAAAGGCCTGACCGCCGTTTCCAACAACGCCGGCATCGACGGCGTGGGTCTGGGCTTGCTGCTGGAGACCCGGCAGATCCGCAAGATGGTTTCGTCCTACGTGGGCGAGAACAAGGAATTCGAGCGTCAGTATCTGGCCGGCGAGCTGGAAGTCGACTTCACCCCGCAGGGTACGCTGGCCGAGAAGCTTCGCGCCGGCGGCGCCGGCATCCCCGCGTTCTTCACCCGCACCGGCTACGGCACCCAGGTGGCCGAGGGCAAGGAGACCCGCGAGTTCGACGGCAACATGTACGTGATGGAGCGCTCGATCGTCGCCGACGTCGCCCTGGTCAAGGCGTGGAAAGCGGACCCGTCGGGCAACCTCGTCTATCGCAAGACCGCGCGCAACTTCAATCCGATGGCCGCCACGGCCGGCAAGGTCTGCATCGCCGAGGTCGAGATCATGGTCGAGGTCGGCGAACTCGACCCGGACCAGATCCACACGCCGGGCATCTACGTCGATCGCATCGTGCACAACCCCGCGCCGTCCAAGCGCATCGAACAGCGCACCGTGCGCGCCTGAGGAGAACACCATGGCCTGGACCCGCGAACAGATGGCGCAGCGCGCCGCCCTGGAACTCTCTGACGGCGACTACGTCAACCTTGGTATCGGCTTGCCGACACTGGTCGCCAACCACCTGCCGGATGGCGTGGACGTCTGGCTGCAATCGGAAAACGGCCTGCTCGGCATCGGTCCGTTTCCGACCGAAGACGAAGTCGACGCCGACCTGATCAACGCCGGCAAGCAGACCGTCACCGCCCGGCCGGGCGCGTCGTACTTCTCCAGCGCCGACTCCTTCGCGATGATTCGCGGCGGCCACGTCGACATCTCCATCCTCGGCGCGATGCAGGTCACTGCCGAGGGCGATATCGCCAACTGGATGGTGCCCGGCAAGATGGTCAAGGGCATGGGCGGCGCGATGGACCTGGTCGCCGGCGTCAAGCGCGTCGTCGTCGTGATGGAGCACACCGCGAAGGACGGCACCCCGAAGATCCTCACCGAGTGCTCGCTGCCGCTGACCGGCAAGGGCGTGGTCGACCGGATCATCACCGACCTGGCCGTGTTCGATGTCACCCCGCACGGGCTCGCGTTGATCGAACTGGCTCCGGGTGTGGACGAGGCGAAGGTCCGGGCGACGACGGAGTGCGATTTCGTGTCGCGGGTGGGATAAAAAGAGCTTCGCGCGCAGGGCTGTAGTGGCCGGGTATTTGAGGACCACGCATAGGAGCGTTAAGCCGCCATCCTCTCAAACTCGGCTGGCGGGCGGTAGTCGAGCGCGGAGTGCAGGCGCTCGTGGTTGTAATAGCGAACCAGATAGTCGATCGCGTCTTGTGATGCCAAAGCTCGGGTCGGGAAGGTTTCCTCGCCGAACCACTCCTGTTTAAGGCTTCGGAAGACGCGTTCGACGACGGCGTTGTCCCAGCAGTTCCCCTTTCGGCTCATGCTTTGAACGATGCCGTGCCGGGCCAGATGTTGGGTGTAGCGATCGGAGGTGTACGAGGCGCC
>NZ_FUYT01000027.1:0-25701 GCF_900167995.1 Luteibacter sp. 22Crub2.1 | reverse complement strand
GAAAACCCCCAGGCGAAGCCCGACCCCGCCCGTAGGGCAATAAGCATACGGCCGCGATAGCGGCCCTTCCTTGAGGGGTCGCCGCAGGCGTGGCCTCGAGGGTCACCCCCGCCGTCTCTCCAACACGACACGACACACCGCGACAAAGCCAAACGCGATGGCGCAAGCCGAGCCAAAAAAACCCCTGTCATATTTCGCCTAAAGTCCCCCTGCGACCTGCCGATACGTCAGCTAACGCCCTCTCTCACGAGCGGCGCAGCCTTTCCCCTATCGACAGGTAATGTCACCCATGAAGAAGATCGCCATCGCCGTCGCGCTGTTCGTCGCAGCCCCGTTGTCCGCCCACGCCGCCTGTGCCGCCAAGGACTTCGCCGTCGAAGGTTTCGGCGTCAAGCTCCAGCAGGGTTCGGGCCAGCCGCGCTTCAGCATGAAGGGCAACCTGGTCAACAAGTGCGCCGAAGCCGCCGCCGCGCAGATCCGCATCGACGCGAAGGATGCCTCGGGCAAGGTCGTCGCCAGCAAGCAGGGCTGGCCGGCAGGCACGTCCAATATCGAACCGGGCAAGAGCGTCGATTTCGACCTCGGCCGCCTCTTCCGCTACTCGCCGGACATGACCGACTACACGGTCGTCGTGTCGGACGTGAAGGCCTGGTAAGAACGAAGGGCCCGGTCATACCGGGCCCTTGTCGCATCAGGTCACAACGGGATCCACGCCACGCGCTCGCCCGCGGCGAACGCATCGGAGCGTGATGGCAACCAGACCAGCGCGTGCGCGGACGCCAGATTGCTGAGCATGTGCGATTCCTGACGCGGCAACACGTCGAGCGACGCCACACCGTCGCTCATGTCCAGACGCATCCGGACGAGTCGATCGCGCTCCGCATCGGCCTCGACAGGCGCCCCGAGCCGACCCTGCCGCCACGCCGGCTGATCGACGGCCTCGCCCTCGAGTTGCGCCAGCACGGCGCGTGCATGCACCGACAGGCACACCAGCACGGCCGCTGGATTGCCCGGCATACCCAACAGCGCTCTTCCCTCACGCGTGCCGAACCACAGCGGCTTACCGGGCTTCTGCGCGACCTTCCAGAACACCTTGCGCACCCCCAGACGGTCGGCCACCGCTGGTACGAAGTCGCGGTCGCCGACGGAGACACCACCGCTGGTCACCACGAGATCGGCGCTGTCCAGTGCGGCACTCATGGCTTCTTCCAGCGCCGCCTCGTCGTCGCGCACGTAAGCGACCACCGGCTCACCGTACCCGTGCTCGACGAACCACGCACGAAGCAACGGACCGTTCGCGTCATACACCAGGCCAGGGCCGAGCGGCTCGCCGGCGCGCACCACTTCATCGCCCGTCACCAGGACGGCGACGCGTGGGCGACGATAGACCTCCACCGTCTCCACGCCGGCCATGGCCAGCGCCGCGATGAGGCCGGCGGTGACACGCTGCCCCGCCTCGGCGATGGTCGCACCCGCCGCGAGTTCCTCACCCTCGTGGCGAATGGCCTCACCCACGCGCACCGCCTCCGTGAGTGCGATGCCGGAGCCGGTACGCTGGACGATCTCCTGCCGCGCCACGGCGTCGGCGCCTTGCGGGAGCACGCCTCCGGTAAGGATGCGGACGGCCTGACCCGACCCGACGACGACATCGGCGGGATCGCCCGCGGCCGACGTGCCGACCAGTGAACGCTCAGCCTGCCCGTCGACGGTGCGCAACGCGTAGCCGTCCACCGCACTCTGCGTGAAGCGAGGCAGGGCGATGCGCGCGATGGCGGACTCCGCAAGCACCGCGCCCAGCGCGAGTTCGAGTGCGACATGATGCGTCGGCAGTCGCTCCACGTGCCGACGGTAGTGCCCGAAGGTTTCCCCAAGAGGCAGGAGAGCCATCAGTGCGGCTCCCCGTAACCGCCCGCGTGCTTTCCGCCGGTACGGCCGGTTTCGAGGAGATGCACGATGCCGGGCAAGGTCGCCGCCAGGGACTCGCTGGCACCCCCCCGGCTGCCCGGGAAGGTCAGCACCAGCGATTCACCGACGTAACCCGCGACGCCGCGCGACAGCATGGCGAACGGCATGCGTTGCTGGCCGAAGGCTCGCGCCGTTTCCATGATGCCGGGGATCTCGATATCGAGCATCGGCTTGACGGTGTCCACCGTGATATCGCGCGGACTCAGGCCGGTGCCACCGACGGTGACCACCAGCGCCGTGCCGGCGGCGACCAGCGAACGCAGCAGATCGCCCAGCACGGCCGCGTCGTCGGCGATGACCGCGTATTCCACCGGATCGAAGTTCGCGCGGATCAGGGCGTCGCGCACGTAGGCGCCAGCCGTGTCCGCCTTCGCGCCGCTGGCCACCGTGTCGGAAAGCACGACAACGGCGGCGCTCCGGGACGTCAGCAGCGCGCGGCGGTAATGTGACTTGCCGCCGACCTTGCGCTCGAGCCGGCAATCCTCGATGTGCAGCTCTTCGGGCTCCGCATAAGGCTTGAGCATGTCGTAGATGGTCAGGGCGGCCAGGCTGGCCGCGGTCAGCGCTTCCATCTCGACACCGGTCGGGCCGATGGTCTGCACCTCGGCCACGATGCGGACACTGGTGTCCGACAGTTCGTAGTGCACGTCCGCGCGATGGATCGGCAGCGGGTGGCACAGCGGAATCAGTTCATCCGTGCGCTTCGCGGCGAGAATGCCGGCGACCCGCGCGGTTTTCAGCGGGTCGCCTTTCTCGGTTTCGCCCGTGCGCAACAGGTCGATACATGCCGCCGGCGCGTGGAGCGTGGCGGTGGCGCGCGCGATACGCAGGGAGTCGGGTTTCTGGCTGACGTCTTTCATCCGTGGCTCGTATGCGAATGGTGGTGATGCGAACGGGGCGCCTCTTCGTCGAGGTCGTCGCGGATGCAACAACCTTCCACGAAAGCACTGCTTCCGTCCGTGTAGAACTCTTCTTTCCAGATGGGCGCGCCATGCTTTACCGCATCGACCGCATAGCGGCACGCGTCGAAGGCTTCAGCGCGATGAGGGGCCCGCACGACGCAGACGATGGCGATATCGCCTATGGACAGATCGCCGAGCCGGTGGACGATCCGCACATACGGCACGCCGTAGCGCTCGCGGGTCGCCTGCTCCACCTCACGGATGATCTTCGCGGCGAGCGGCTCGTGCGCGGTATACGCCAGGTGCCTGACGGAACGGCCTTCGTGGTGATCGCGGACCGTCCCGACGAACAGCGCGAGGCCACCGCATTCGGGGTGCGCCTCGAGTTCGAGCAAGGGTTCGACCGCTACGGGAAGATGCGAGAGAACGTCACGGTTCATGACTCAGCCTCCCGCGACCGGCGGCAACAGGGCGATCCGGCCATCGGCCGGCAAGGCGTCCGCACGGCGGACGATGGTGTCGCCAGACACGCAGGCGCAGCGATCCAGCGGTCCCGCAAGCTCGGGACGCGCCGATGCCAGGCGCGCCACCGCGTCGCCCACCGTGCCGACATCGTCGGTGACCTCGATGACGCACTCATGCTGGCCGGCCAGACGCTCGAGGTTGGCGAAGAGTTCGAAAACGACTTGTTTCATGACAGATCCGAAAAAATGACTTACTCACCCACCCATCGCATGCATGGTCACCGGCCGGTCCACGGGCCCCGGCCGTGCGGCGTAGCCCGCATCCTTGAGCCAGACGGCGCGGCGCACCTGCTCACCCAGAACTTCTTCAGAGACGCCTTCGCGCATGCGCGCACCCAGCGGCGTACCGAGTGGCGAGAACAGGCAGGTGAACAACTCGCCCGTCGCCGTGAGGCGCAGGCGATCGCAGGTGGAGCAGAAGGGGTTGGAAACGGTGGAGATGATGCCTAACGGGTAATGCCCGTCGACAAGGTACGGTGTCGCCGGATCGCTGCTCCGGGGCTGGTGGTCGACACGATGGCTGACGCCGATCGCGGCCAGCATGTCCGCCTCGGACACCACGGCATCGCGTTTCCAGTGTCCCGGTGCATCCAGCGGCATGTATTCGATGTACCGCAAGGGAATGCCGCGAGCCATCGCCCACTCCAGCAGCGGCACGATGTCCTTTTCGTTGTCTCCGCGGATGACGACCGCGTTGAGCTTGATGTTGGCGCCGGCGTCGGTCAGTGCGTCGATACCGTCCAGCACCGGTGCGATCTCTCGCAGGGTAAGCCGACGGAACGTGTCCGGGTCGATGGCATCCAGGCTCACGTTGAAATCGTCGATGCCGGCGGCCACGAGTTCACGCGCCTTCGGTGCGATGCGCGAGGCGTTCGTGGTCATCGACAGGCGGCGCAGGCCGCGTTCGCGCAGGGCGCCGATCTCCCGGACACACTCGAGCAGGTCGCGGCGCAACAGCGGTTCACCGCCGGTCAGACGGATCTGATCGATGCCGCTGTCGACGAACAATCCCGCAAGGCGCACCACCTCGCCCCGGTCGAGCAGGCTGCTTCGGGGCAACCAGTCGGGGTGCTCGGGCATACAGTAAGTGCAGCGGAAATTGCAGCGGTCGGTCAGCGAGATCCGCAGCTTGCGTTTGGTACGGCCGTGACGATCGATGAGTGGGGACATATCGGCTCAGGAAAGCACAATGGGCGTAAGCGGGACGTATGCGGCCGCGCCGGGCCCTTCACACGCAATCGTGCCAGACTTCCGCGATGAACGCCTTGAACCCATCCGCCGCGCCGGTCTGGCCAGCCTGGCCCGACTACGCCCTGATCGCCGACCTGCTGCCTTCGCTGCGCGACTTCGCCCATGCCGGCAGTGTCGCCCTCGCGACGCTGGTCTCCACCGACGGCCCATCCCCGCGGCCGCTATATAGCGAAATGCTGATCGCTGCGGACGGGCGCGTCGCGGGCTATGTTTCCGGTGGATGCGTCGAGGCCGCCGTCGCCAGCGAGGCCGCGATGGTGTTGGCCGACGGGCGCCCGCGCCTGCTGGATTACGGTGTCGGCAGTCCGGTCCTGGACATCCAGCTTACCTGCGGCGGGCGCATCGGCATCTTCGTCCGGGAGCTGCGCGAACCGTCGGCTTACGCCAACACGCTGGGCATCGCCCGCCGCGAGCGGCGTACCGTGACGGTACTGACCGACCGCGATAGCGGCGCGTGGAATATCGTGGAAGGCCACGTCGCGCCCGACGATCATCATTACGCCTGCGTCCACATGCCGCCCCTGCGCCTCGTCGCCGTCGGCGGCGACCCGGTGACGCTCGCCGTCGCGCAGCTTGCGCCGACGATGGGCGTGGAAGTCGTCCTGTTGCGGCCGCATGGGCCGGCCGAACCGCCGCCCGGCATCGCGTTGACCGGCTACGACTCGCGCAGCCTGGCGGTGTCGCTGGGCGAACTCGCCCTCGACGAACGCACCGCCGTGTACTCGCTCAGCCACGACGCCGAGATCGACCACGCGGTCGCCACGCATGCGCTGCGCTCCCCGGCGTTCGCCGTCGGTATCCTTGGCAGCCGCAACAAGATCGGCACCCGCGTCGAGCGACTGAAGGACGATGGTGTGGACGACGACGATCTGACCCGGCTGCATCTTCCCGCGGGCCTGCCCATCGGCGCACAAACCCCGCACGGCATCGCCCTGTCCATCCTCGCTCAGGTCTGCCAGCGCGATCGCGCGCGGGCATCGTGATCGGCGGCCACGATGCCGTGATCCTGGCAGCGGGCGGCAGCCAGCGGCTGGGGCGACCGAAACAGCTTCTGACCCTCGACGGCGAAAGCCTCATCGCCCGTGTATCGCGTCTGGTCGATGCCACCGGCCCGGGCAAGACGATTGCCGTGCTTGGCGCTTATGCCGAACGCCTGTGCGGCCAGCTGAACGGCGCCATGGCCGTATTCAATCCGGAATGGGCCACGGGCATGGCATCGTCACTCCGACTGGCGGCCGATGCGCTCGCCGGACGCCACGACCCGGTGCTCGTCGTGGTCGTGGATCAGCTGGCGCTCGACGAAGCACATCTCGTCAGGCTGCTCGCCGCACACGACGGCGCGCGCGATACGGTAACCGCGTACGGCGAGACCCTGGGCGTACCCGCCGTGCTGCGTGCGGCCACGCTGGCGCGCGCCGCGCACCTCCGCGGCGACACCGGTTTTCGCGCCCTCTGGTCGGATGAGGCGCCGCTCGCGATCCGCGCCGACGCACTCGCTGTCGACGTAGATACCGAAGACGATGTCGCACGCGCCATCGCTGCCGGGCTTCTCGATCGCGACTGACCGCGTCGACATGTAAAGAGCATGGGAACCCCGACGGCGCGTTCCGCCGCGCGACGTTCACGGTGCGAGCGATAAAACCGTGGCCTCACCCAGGCAGCGACGCATATTCGTCGCCCACCCACGGAGACAGCGGCATGCAGCCGAAGACCAACACCTCGTCCATCGACGCGGCGCGCCACGGCGCAGAAGCCAGCGGCGTCATGAACCACACTTCCGAACGCGTCGACGGTATCGACACGGTCCAGGCCCGCCTGCGGATCAATGGCACGACTCACGTGCTCGACCTCGACCCCAGGGTGACCCTCCTCGATGCGCTGCGCGAACATCTCGGGCTCACCGGCTCGAAGAAGGGCTGCGATCACGGCCAGTGCGGCGCATGTACGGTGCTGGTCGAAGGCCGTCGTATCAATGCCTGCCTGACCCTGGCGGTGATGCACGACGGCGACTCGATCACCACCGTCGAAGGCCTGGCCACGGGCGATGTGCTGAGTCCGCTGCAGGCCGCCTTCGTCAGGCACGATGGGTTCCAGTGCGGCTATTGCACGCCGGGACAGCTTTGCTCCGCCACCGGCATGCTCGAGGAAGTGCGCGCCGGATGGCCCAGCGTGGTCACCACGGACGTCGCCGGCTCGCCGACGCTGACCGACGAGGAGATTCGTGAACGCATGAGCGGCAACCTCTGTCGCTGCAGTGCGTATCCCAACATCGTCGCCGCAATTGCCGACGCCGCGGAGACCGACGCATGAAACAGTTCACCTACGCACGCGCGACCACGCCGACCGATGCCGCCTCGTCCGCGGCAGCGCATCGCCGCACGCGCTTCATCGCCGGCGGCACGAACCTGCTCGATCTGATGAAGCTGGAAGTGGAGACGCCCGAACATCTGATCGACATCAACCGTCTCGGTCTCGACGCTATCGAAGAAACCGCGGACGGCGGCCTGCGCATCGGCACGCTGGTGCGCAACAGCGACCTGGCCGCCGATCCCCGCGTGCGCGAACGCTATCCCGTCCTGTCGCGTGCCTTGCTCGCCGGTGCGTCGGGGCAGCTGCGCAACAAGGCCACGACGGGCGGCAATCTGCTGCAACGTACCCGCTGCTACTACTTCTATGACACCGCCATGCCGTGCAACAAGCGCCATCCCGGCAGCGGCTGCGCAGCTATCGGCGGATACAACCGCATCCACGCCATCGTCGGCGCGAGTGACTCATGCATCGCGACCCATCCGTCCGATATGGCGGTGGCGATGCGCGTGCTGGACGCCGTGATTCACACGGTAGCCGCCGATGGCAATGTACGTGAAATTCCGATCGGCGAATTCTATCGCCTGCCCGGCGACACGCCTCAGGTGGAAAACGTGCTGGCGGACGGCGAGCTGATCACGCACGTCACCCTGCCCCCTCCGCCGCCGGGACGGCAGGTGTATCGCAAGGTGCGCGATCGCGCGTCGTACGCGTTCGCACTGATCTCGGTAGCGGCCATCGTGAATTTCGAGGATGGCCGGATTGCCGACGCTCGCATCGCCTTTGGCGGCGTCGGCCCCATGCCATGGCGCGACGATGAGCTCGAGCGCGCCGCCGCGGGTGTCGGCAGCGACGAAGTGTCGCTGCGCACCCTCGCGGAGAACGCGCTGGCCGATGCGCGTGGTCAGGGGCACAACGATTTCAAACCAGTGCTTGCCCGCCGCACCCTGGGTGCGGTGCTGGTCGAAGCCAGCGGGAGGACCGACGCATGACGATTCGCATGGACACGGTGGTGGGGCACACGCCGCTGGACGATAACCCGGGCGGCTTCACCGGCAAGCCGGTCGACCGCGTGGATGGTCCGCTGAAGGTTCAGGGCAAGGCTGCGTACGCCGCGGAACACGGTGGCGTCGGCGATGTGGCGTACGCGTTCCCCGTGCTCGCGACGATCGCGCTCGGACGCGTTATCCGGATGGATACGTCGGCGGCCGAGCGTGCGCCGGGCGTCATCCACGTGATCACCGCGAAGAACGTACCGCCGCAGGACACGTCGTCGGACGATGCCATTCCTCAGCTCGTCGGCGATGAGATCAGGCACTACGGCCAACCCGTCGCGCTGGTCGTTGCAAAGTCTTATGAACAGGCGCGTCACGCCGCCGGACTGATCCGGCCGGAATACGAAGGGAAGGCTGGACGCTTCGATCTCGCAGCCGGTATCGACGGTGCGCGCAAGCCGGAGGATCTGTCCTTCGCGAAAGCCGATACCAGCAAGGGCGACTTCGACGCCGCCTACGCCAAGTCGCCTCACCAGCTGGACGTGACGTACACCACGCCGTTTCAGTTCCATGCCGCGATGGAGCCGCACGCCACGATCGCCAGCTGGGACGGCGACCGGCTGGTGGTCCAGACGTCGAACCAGATGCCTACGCCGGGGCGCAAGGCGCTCGCGGCCACGCTCGGTATCGAGCCCGAAAAGGTCAGGCTTCTCTCGGCGTATATCGGTGGCGGCTTCGGTAGCAAGCTCGATGTACAGCCCGACGCCGTGCTGGCCGCGCTGGCCGCCAGGGCCACGGGCCGCAAGGTCAAGCTTGCCCTCACCCGCCAGCAGCTCTTTCACGTCGTGGGGCACCGTACCAACACCGTGCAGCGCGTTCGCCTGGGCACGGATGCACAGGGCCATATCCTCGCCGAGGCGCATGAAGCGTGGTCGGGTAACGAGCCCGGCAACGATGAATTCGAACCGACGGTGCTCGGCACGCGTTCCCGCTATGCGGGCGAGCACCGGAGGAATACGCATCGCCATGTCGATCTGGACCTGCCGCCCGCCATTTCGATGCGCGCGCCGGGCGAGGCGGTCGGCCTCCTCGCGCTCGAAGGCGCCATGGATGAGCTGGCTGTCTCGCTGGACATCGACCCGATCGAACTGCGCGTTCGCAATGAGCCCGCCGTGGATCCCGAACTCGGCGTGCCGTTTTCGTCTCGCCAGGTCGTCGAATGCATGCGCGAAGGCGCGCGTCGTTTCGGCTGGGATAAACGCATCGCCAAACCCGGGCAGGTCCGTGACGGACGCTGGCTGATCGGCATGGGCATGTCGTCCGCCGTACGCGGAAACATGCTTCAGGCGTCGAAAGCGCACGTCCATCTGGATGGCACCGGTCAGCTCACCGCCCGGATGGCCATGACGGATATCGGCACGGGCTCATATACGGTATTCACGCAGATCGCCGCGGACCTGCTCGGCTTGCCGATGGAGCGCGTCACCATTTTGCTCGGCGACTCGGATTTTCCCGAGACGCCCGGGTCAGGCGGTTCATTCGGCGCCGCCAGCGCCGGGTCAGGTCTGTATGACGCGTGCATGCAGCTCCGCACCCGGCTTTGCCAGTCGGCAGGCATCGATCCCACGCATGCACGCTTCGAAGACGGACACGTCTCCCACGGCGACAAGCGCGTGAGCTACTCGGCCATTGCGGGCGTCGACGGCCTGTCCGCCGATGGCGGCATCGAGCCCGGCAGCAACAACAAGAAGTACAACCAGAACTCGTATGGCGCCTTCTTCGCCGAAGTGGGCGTCGACATGGATACGGGCGAGATCCGCCTGCGCCGCATGCTCGGCGTGTTTGCCGCCGGCCGCATACTGAATGCGAAAACCGCGCGGTCGCAGGCATTGGGGGGCATGATCTTCGGCGTCGGCTCCGCGCTGTCCGAGGAGATTGTGCTCGATCCGCGTCACGGCGCTTTCGTCAATCACGATCTCGCGGAATATCACGTGCCGGTCAACGCGGACATCGGCCCGATGGAGGCGATCTTCCTGCCTGAACTGGATGACAAGGCGAATCCCCTGAAGATCAAGGGGCTCGGCGAGGTGGGTATCTCGGGAGCGGGCGCGTGCATCGCCAATGCGGTGTACAACGCGTGCGGCGTGCGCATCCGCGACTATCCGCTGACGCTGGACAAGGTTCTTGCAGGCATGGCGGAGACATCCTCCTGACGGGGGATTTTCCGCACTGCGTCACACGGAACCTGAAAAAAAGGGCTCGAAATGCAAAAAAACTTCGCGGACCCTATTTTCAGCGGACGAAAGCAACGCTAGAGTGAGTCGCCCGCTGGGCACCGGCCGGAAAGGCCGCCTCATTCGATTCAAGTGACAAGGATAACCATGGCCACGACCAAAAAAACGGCGGCGAAGAAGGCTGCCAAGGCTCCCGCCAAGGCCGCCGTGAAGGCTGCTAAGGCCCCGGCTGCTCTCAAGCCGATCAAGGATCCGCTTTCGAAGTCCACGCTCGTCTCGCACATCGTCGAGCAGAGCGGCGTCGACAGCAAGAGCGTCAAGGCTGTTCTGGCCTCGCTCGAAGGCGCGATCAACGCGTCGGTTCACAAGAAGGGCGCTGGTACGTTCACGCTGCCCGGCCTGCTGAAGATCACCTCCGTCGCCGTTGCGGCCAAGCCGAAGCGCAAGGGTAAGGACCCGTTCACGGGTGAAGAGCGCTGGTTCGCCGCCAAGCCCGCCTCGGTCAAGGTCAAGGTCCGTCCGCTCAAGAAGCTCAAGGACGCGGCCGCCTGATCTCTCGCGGAGGCCCTCGCCTTCGCGACCGACGAGGTACCCGAAAGCCTCCGCCCTACCGGCGGAGGCTTTTTTCATGGGTCCGTGCCGAAGGTCATGCTTGACTACACGTGTCGTCAGGCGCAGGCTGATTACATCTGTAGTCAGGAGCGACGGCATGCGCAACAAGACCGTGGGCGATCAGGAACTCGCCCTTCTTCAGCACATTGAGGAAACACCGAAATCGTCGGTGGCCGAGGTGTGCGCCGCCTACGGCGAGAGCCGTGGCCTGGCACGTTCCACGGTGCTGACGATGATGGAGCGCCTGCGTGCGAAGGGGTATCTGACGCGCCGGCATATCGACGGCATGTACCGTTACAGCGTGACCAACGGCAGCGGAGAAGTGATGACCGGCGCCGTGGCCCGCTTCGTCGAGAAGACGCTGCAGGGTTCGGTGTCGCCCTTCGTCGCCTGGATGTCCGAACGCGGCCAGGTCAGCGACAGCGAACTGGCGGAACTCGAAGCGCTCGTCGATACCCTGCAGTCGCGACGGAAGGGGCGCTGACATGGACGCTCTCTTCGATACGCTGCTCTCGCGCCTCGTCCATGCCTCGGTGCAGGCCGTGCTGCTGGCCGGCGTGGTGTACGCCGTGTGCCGCCTCGTTCCCACGATGTCGGCCTCGGCGAAGGCGACCTTGTGGTGGCTGCTCGGCGCCCAGCTGATCGCAGGCGTCGTGTCGCCGACGATGCTCGGCCTCCCGCTGTTGCCCGCGGCGACGATCGCCCCCGTCGAGCCCGTGACGACCATCGCGCCGCTCACCCTGCCCGGTGCCATGGATACGATGCCCGCCGGCGATGGCACCGTCTCGTGGACGGCCACGTTGCTGTTCATCTGGCTGCTGGCCGTCGCGGTTCAGGCCGCTGTCGCCTTCCTGCGCTGGCGCAGGCTGGCGGGGGTGGTGCATCGCGCGATGCCTCACGACGACGTCCGCATCGAAACGCTTTGCGCCCGTCGCGCCCGCGAGACGGGCCTTCACCGGTCACCCCGGCTCGCGGTATCGCCCGAAGTGGATTCGCCTCAGGTCGTCGGCCTGTGGCACCCGACCATCCTTCTGCCGCTCGAGGTACGCCTCAGCGACGAAGATCTCGATCTCGCGCTGATGCACGAACTCGCGCACGTGCGCCGTGGCGATCTGATGCTCGGCTGGATCCCCGCGATCGCCCGCGCCCTGTTCTTCTTCCACCCCGTGGTTCACTTCGCCGTACGCGAGTACGCCCTTTGCCGTGAAGCCGCGTGCGACGCGCTGGTCGTATCGCGGGGCGGCACGATCACGAAAACGTACGGCCGCCTGCTGCTGCGGCTCGGCGTGACTCCGCCTCCGCATCACGCGCTGCCCGGTGCCTCGCCCACCTTCCACTCGCTGAAGAGGAGACTGCTCATGCTCGCTCAGGCCAACGATAGTCATCCCCGTGTGCTGACCTGGTGCCTCGTCGCCGCGATCGCCGCCGTAGGTGTGTTCCCGTGGCGCGTCGTCGCGGCGGACCAGGGCAAGACGACGGCGTCGCGCTTCTACATGCCGCCACCGCCCACGCCAGCGGCGCCGACACCCGCCGCCACACCCGCGCCAGCGGCTGCGCCCGCACCGATGTCCGCCACGTCGCTGGTCGCGCCCGTGGCACCTGTCGCGCCAGTGGCACCCGTTGCGCCCGTTCAGGCCTCGGTACCGCCGGCACCGCCAGCCCCGCCGGCGCCCGCGGTATGGTCGGAAGACGTTCATGGTGAGCCCACCAACGGCTTCTTCTACTTCTCCAACGACATTCACGTCGCCAGTGGCAGCAGCAGCGATTTTCAGCGCGCGGAGGCCGCTTACCGGGATGTCGGCAAGGACTTTGTATGGTTCCGTCAAGGCAGGCAGGCCTGGGTGATCCGCGACCCCGCGTACGTGAAACGCATTCACCAGGCCTACGCGGCGCCGTCAAAGCCCGCCGACATGGCCGCGATCATGGCGGACCAGCAGGCCGGACTGGACCGGAAGCAGGAAGTGCTCAGCGAGCAGATGGCGAAGCTGAGCGCGAAACAGAGTGAGCTGATCTCGAAACAGATGACGTCGACCGGTCCGCGCGACCAAGCCGCCTATGTGGCCGGTAACGACGCCATCGGCCGCGAGCAGGCCGCCATCGCGCGGCAGATGGCGCAGATCGGACAGCAGCGCGCGCTGCAAGGCAAGACGATGGCCGAATGGGGCCGCAGGCAGGCCGACGCATCGCGCAAGGCCTCCGAGGAAGTGAGCACGATCCTGGCCGAGGCGATCCGCAACCACGCCGCCCAGGCCGCACGCTGACGTATCCGCACACCTCCGGTATGGTGAAGGAATTTCCCCTACCGGAGGCATCATGCGACTTGAATCGGACACGGTCATCCAGACCCGCGCGTTGCTCTTCGACATGGACGGCACGCTGATCGACTCACGCGTCCTCGTCGAGAAGATCTGGAAACGCTGGTGTGACGAGAACGGTCTGGACTGGCATTACGTCCTCCCCCGTCTGCACGGCGTGCGCATGCTGGATTCGGTGCGCCGTTTCGCCCCGCCGGGTGTGGACGTGAATGCCGCGTACGAGCGCCTGTACAACGAGGAAGTGAACGACGTCGAAGGGATCGTGCCGATTCCGGGCGCACTCGAACTGCTCGCCGCGCTGCCTCAGGAAACGTGGACCATCGTGACCTCGGCCGACACCACCCTGGCCACCGGGCGTCTGGCCGCGGCCGGGATCGTGCCGCCGCCGCTCATGGTCACCGGTGAAATCGTCACCGACGGCAAGCCGCATCCCGAGGGCTACCTGCTCGGCGCAAAACGCATGGGTGCGGCGCCTGAGGACTGCCTGGTCTTCGAAGACGCGAAAGCGGGCATCGATGCGGGACGGGCGGCGGGCTCGCGCGTGATCGCTATCGCGGGCGATCATCCGGAAGAAATCGCGGAAGACGTCGAGTGGATCGCCGACCTGACCGCGCTGCGTTTCGAAAGCTACAAAGAAGGCGTCGTGACGCTGCGCGTGGTCTGAGCGTCAGTAGACATCGCGGCGATAGCGGCCGTCGGCGAGCATATCGTCGACGGCCCGCTTGCCGAGGATGCCGCGCAAGGCCGCATCCACACCGGGAGCCATCCCCGCGAGGCTGCCGCAGACATAGATCGCGGCGCCGTCGTCGACGTAGCTGCGCACGTCATCGGCCGCGGCACGCAGACGGTCCTGTACGTAACGCGGGCCCTGCGTCTCGCGCGACCAGACCAGGTCCAGCCGTTCCACCCTGCCGTCCGCTCGCCATCGCTCCAGCTCATCCACATGGAGACGATCGACGCCGGCGTGCCGCTCTCCGAAGATCAGCCAGTTGCGCACGTGTCCGCGTGCCACACGCTCCTTGAGCAAGGCGCGCAGACCCGCGATCCCGGTGCCGTTGCCGATCAATAGCATCGGACGGTCGTCGCCCGGCGCATGGAAGCCTTCGTTGCGGCGAACGCGCAGATCGACCGCGTCACCGATATCGGCAAGTGCGGTCAGCCAGCCGGAGCCGAGTCCCAGCGACCCCGTCGCATCCCGCTGCTGACGGACCACCAGATGCAGCGTTTCATCGGAGGGCAGCGAGGCGATGGAATACTCGCGGTGAGGATGTACCTGTTCATCATCGCGCCCACGACGCGGTCCGATTTCGACCACGTCGCCCGCATCCCAACGCAGATGCGCCGCGTCCACCGGTGCCAGGGCGATGTGGAAGCATGGGCCGCCGGCACTGCCGGGATTGAGCAACCGGCGTTCGACCAGCCGCCACGACTGATAAGCCGGACGCACCCAGTCGGGCGCCTCGGGTGAACCGGCCCACTCCGCGACGTGGTGTTGCCAGTGACGCAGCGCGCCCGGATCGCCGTTATCCACTTCGACAAGATCGAAACCCGGTACGGCGCCACTGCCGCGCAACCAGCGATCGAGGTCGTGGCCGAAGGCGCAGAAGTCCTCGTAATCGTGGTCGCCCAGCGCCAGCAAGCCATACGACAGGCCGTGCAGAGCCAGCGCACCGGCCATGACGTCCCGGCGGAAACCCGTGGCGGGATCGGGCGCGTCGCCTTCGCCCGTCGTGCTGGCGATGAAAAGCATGCGCTTCGCCCCCTGCAACATCGCAGGGGTCAGTGTGTCGATCGACTGCAAGGCGACGGCATCGCCGCCGTGACGCAAGGTGGCCGCCGTGAGGTTCGCGAGTTCCGCCGCATAGCCGGTCTGCGTGGCGTACACGACGTGGATGGTGTCCGAACCGGTGTCGACAGCGACGGGAGCTCGTCGCCGGTTCAGCGCCACGGTGAGGGCCGCCCACCCGACGACGATCGCGGAAGCGAGCCCCGTGCGCGGCCAGTCCGACGCCTGCGTGCCGGTGAAATCGTGCAGGGTCGCGAACCACGTGGCCACGGCGGCCAGCGCGATACCGATCGCGATCTGTCCGACCGGCATCCTCACGCGGCACTCCGCAAGAATCGGTCCCGCTTCGTCACGGATGCAGCGCCTTCGAAAAACCCGGCGACATCCGCTCGATGAATTTTCCATCCTCGCCGTAGAGGATGAAGAGCACGGCGATGTCGTGGCGCCTGGCGTACGCCATGCCTTCGTGCGGCCCCAGCACGGTCATCGTGGTGCCCAGCGAATCAGCATGCATGCAGTCGTCCGCGATGATGCTGACCGAGGCGATACGATGCGCCACGGGAAAGCCCGTGCGCGGATCGATATGGTGCGAGTAGAACTTGCCGCCCGTTTCGAAGTAATGGCGGTAATCGCCCGAGGTGGCGATCGCACGATCGGTCAGCGAAACGATCCGCTCGACCTCGTCCGGCGAATCGAGCGCGCCGGAAGCCGCGCCCGGACGCTCAATGCCGACGTGCCAGGGCGTACCGTCGGGTTTGCGGCCGTGCGCGCGCAACTCCCCGCCGACCTCGACCAGATAGGCCGCGACGCCGGATGCATCGAGAAAACGCGCCACCTGATCGACGCCGAAGCCCTTGGCCACCGACGACAGATCCACGTAGACGCCACCCGGCTGCCACGCGCGATGGCCCGCATCATCGAGACGGATGCGGTCCCATCCGACGCGCGCCCGCGCTGCCGCGATCTCCGCGGCGGTCGGCGCCTCGCGGGGGCGTTTGTCCGGGCCGAATCCCCACAGGTTCACCAGCGGGCCCACCGTCGGGTCGTACGCGCCACCGGAATCCTTCGCCAGCCCGAGCGCGTAGCGCAGTACGCCGTAGAACTCCGGCGGCAACGTCTGCCACGTGCCCGCCGGTGCACGGTTGAACCGGCTGAGGTCGGAGTCGTGCTCGTACGTACTCATCTGCGCGACGACGCGATCCACCTCGGCCTGGATGCCCGCCTCGATGGCGCGATCGTCCGCGCCATCGGGCAAGACGGCATTCACCGACCAGGTCGTCCCCATCGTGTCGCCTTCGAAGCGGCGCACATCCTTCGCGCCCGCCCCGGGCGAGACCATCAGCGCCAGCAGCACTAAAACGGCCGGGACGACAAACGCCCGTCGGGCACCCGCCCTGCGGGCGACCGCCCGGATCACTGCGGCAACACCTCGAGCGTCGCCGTATAGCCCAGGCGACGCTGTTTCGCTTCCTTCGTCGAGGTCTTCTTGTCCTCGGCCGAAGCATTCACCCAGTACATCCCGGCGGCAGGCCAGGTAAACGAGAATTTCCCGTCCTTGTCCGTCGTCGTATCCATCTCATCCTGCGCATTGCGATAGCGCGTCGCACCGTCGATGGCGACGACCTTTACATCCGCGGCCGGCTTACCGTCCACCAGCAACTGGAAGGTCGCTTTTTCACCGGACACGAGATCGTTGGGCGCGGTCACCGGGACCAGTTCCATGCCCTTGCCCGTCGGCTTCAGCGCGCCCGTGCTCGGCGAACCCTGGGTCACGAAGGTCTCGACACGCGAGGCCATTTCGTTGACTTCGACGTTCTTCGCGTTCGCGGGCAGGCCCGCCTTGAGGTCAGCGGCGTTGCCACGCCAGCGCTTTTTCTGGCCGTCCAGTTCGTACGTCGCGAACACACCCTGGTTGACCAGCGCGATGCGATACGTGCCCTTCTGCGGCACGGCCAGATCGAACGTGCTGCGGTACTTGCCCTTGTTTTCGTTCTCCGCCTGCACGGTGCTGCCATCCGGTGCGGTAATCACCAGCTGGTCGAGCTGTGCCGGGAAATGATCGGGGTAGTACAAGTCGTTGGAGACGGCGGCATCGACGGTGACCCAGGCGTCGTCACCGGAAACCACCGTGGCGGACGGCACCATCCACATCTTGTGCGCCTGGGCGGCCATCGGAAGAGCGAGAGCCAGGGCGGCACCGAGCGCGGCGCGAACGAATGCGTGCTTCATCATCGGGTAACTCCGTTACGGGTTGAGGTCGAGGTTGATCTGACCGAGTTCGGCGCTGCCCTTCGCGGACAGATGCGTGCTGGCCTTCGCGGGCCAGTCGAATGCGATGCGCTGGGTTTCGTGACCGCCGACTTCGCGCGCGGCTTCCACGACGATTTCGTAGTGTCCAGGGGCGAGCGTGCCCAGCGGCGGCTTGCCGTCGGTGAAGCGCAGCTGGTGCTGGCCCGCCGGGCGCGTCGCACCGGATACGCCGTCGATCGGCATGGTCTGGTCGCGGCCGGTACGACGCCACCACTGGCGCATGTCCTTCAGCCACTTGGTGCCTTCGCCGTCCTTCTTCCTGACGTCGTACCAGACGGCGAGATTGGCGGCGACCGTGTGGTCCTCGCGCTCGATCCACACGGCGACATAAGGCCGGTGGTATTCGGCGACCTTGAGCTCAGGGATCTCCACCGTCAGGTTCATGTCGGCGGCACAGGCCGGCGCGGCGACGGTGAGGCAGAAGGCGAACGGCAATAAGCGACGCATACGAAATTCCGTCAGTGAATGAAAAGGAGAGCGATGACCACGGGAAGGACGAAGCCAAGGGCGACCATCGGCCAGGTCATGCGGCGCTGACCCGCATGCAACTTGAGCAGCAGCAGGCCGGTCAGCGCGAAGACGACACAGGCCAGCGCGAAAACATCGATGAACCAGCTCCAGACCGGCCCGGTGTTGCGGCCCTTGTGCAGGTCGTTGGCATACGCCAGCCAGCCGCGATCGGTGGTTTCGGACTGCACCTCGCCGGTCTCCCGGTCGATGCTCACCCAGCCGTCGCCACCGGGACGCGGCAGCGCGACCTCGACTTCGTCCTCGCTCCAGTCGCCGTCGCGACCGTCGATGCGCACGCCCGTCTTCGATTCGACAAAGGCGGCCACCGCGGGCGCCACCGGTGCCGACCTGCGACCGGGGTCGACCAGTTTCGCCATCAGTCCGGGCGGCAAGGTCGCCGTGTGTCGCACCACCCGGGGCGATGCTTCGATGGCGCCGGCATGGTTGAGCGTGAACCCGGTAACCGAAAAGAGCAGGAGCACGACCAGCGAGATCGCGGAGCTGATCCAGTGCCAGCGATGCAGGTGCTTGAGCCAGAACGCGCGGCTTTGCCGGTCGACGGTATCGCGCATGTGGTGGGTCGCCCCTGAAACGCCGATAGCAGCCCGGGATGGTAAACCACAATGCGAATCGTTCGCAATTAGGCCAGGAAAGCGATCCGAAAGCCTGCCGCGACAACATGCGCCCGAACCACTCCGGAGCGTATCCTTGTCCACCATGCGCATCCTCCTAGCCGAAGACGACGCCGCCATCGCCGCGGCCGTGCGAGCCTCCCTCGAACAGGGTGGCCACGCTGTAGACCACGTAACCGACGGTGCCAGCGCCGACCACGCGTTGCGCGACCACGACTACGACCTGCTGGTACTCGACCTCGGCCTGCCGCTGCTCGACGGCAGCGACGTGCTGGCGCGTGCCCGCAAGCGTGGCGCCAGCCTTCCCGTGCTCGTGGTGACCGCACGCGAGGGCCTGAAAGAGCGCGTGCGCGTGCTCGACCTGGGCGCCGACGATTACCTCGTGAAACCGTTCGCACTGGCCGAGTTCGACGCCCGCGTCCGCGCCCTGCTCCGTCGCCGGACCAGTCAGGGTGCGCCGGAATTCCGCATCGGTCGTCTGCGTCTGGACATCCCCGGCCATCGCGCCTGGATCGACGACACGCCGCTGGACCTCACGGCGCGCGAGTTCGGCCTGATCGAAGCCCTCGCCTCGCGTGCGGACAAGGTGACCAGCCGCGCGCAGCTGGTGGAAGCCCTGTGCAACTGGGACGAGGACCTGACCGACAACGGCCTGGACATCGCCTTGCACCGCCTGCGCCGCAAGTTGCAGGGTTCGGGCACCAACGTCCGCACCATCCGCGGACTGGGCTACCTGCTCGAAGAAGCCGCGGATGCCTGAACGGCGCCACGCGGCGCAGCGCTCCGCCCGACCGAGCCTGCGTCGGCGCCTGCTGACCTTCCTGCTCGTCCCGGTGCTCGGCGTGCTGCTGCTGGACGCCGTGGTCGTCTACTTCGCCGCGTTGGCGTATTCCAACCGCGTACACGATTCCGATCTCTCCGACTCGGCGCTGACGCTGTCTGAGATGATCGGCAACGATGCACTGCGCGGCGAACTCACGGCACAGGCCCGCTTCCTGCTCGAATACGACCCTGACGGTCGCAATTACTACACGGTGGTCAGCGACCGGCACGGGCGCATGATCGGCAACGCCGAGCTCGCCGGGCCGGGCGAGCCCGTCGCCACGGACTCGCCACCCCTGCTTTACGACACCTCGCTGGGCCATCGCCCGCTGCGCGGCGCGATCATGCGCGTGCCCAATCACCACGAAGACGGCGACGTGCTGACCATCACGGTGGCCGAGAACCTGCGCGACCGGCATGCCCGGGCCCGCGAGATCCTGCTGCTCACCCTGCCGATCGAAGCGCTGCTGATCGTCGCCGTGCTGTCGCTGGTCTGGTTCGGCGTGAGCCACGGACTGGGCGTGCTCGAGCCGCTGACGGCGAGACTGAGTCGCCGCGGCCACGATCTGGGACCCATCGGCGAGGAAGACGTGCCGGTGGAGATCCTGCCGCTGACCCGCACCATCGACGACCTCTTCGCACGCATGCGCAACATGCTGGGTCTGCAGGAGCGCTTCATCGCGGATGCCGCGCACCAGTTGCGGACGCCACTGGCTGGCATCCAGCTCCACGTCGAGCGCTACGAGGCCATCGCCGACCCCACCCAGCGCGAGGAAGCCCTGCGCCACGTGCACCGCCTCGCCGCGCGCGCCGCCCGCACCTCGGCGCAGCTGCTGGCGCTGACCCGTACGCAGTCGCCCGATCTTCCGGATCACGACGGGATGGCGGTGATCGATCTGTCGACCGTCGTGCCCGAGGCGGTCGCCATGCGCGTACACCAGGCTCTGGCACTGGGCATGGATCTGGGCTACGAAGGACTGGAGACGCCCTGCCTCGTGCGAGGCGACGCGCTGCAGGTCCAGGAGGTCATCGACAACCTGATCGACAACGCTTTCCACTACGCCGGGCGCGGTCACAGCGTCACCGTCTCGGTCGCCTGCGATGGCGGCGATGCCGTACTGGCCGTGGAGGACGATGGTCCCGGCGTGGAGGACGTCTTCCTCACCCAGCTGGGCGAGCGGTTCTTTCGCGTGCCCGGGGTGGACGAGGACGGCACCGGTCTCGGCCTGGCCATCGTCGAAAGCATCGCCGAACGGCATGCGGCACGGGTCATCTTCCTGCATGCGACGGCCGGCGGCCTTCGTGTGGAGCTGCGTTTCCCCCTTCAGCCAGACCAGAAAGCCGGCTGAAACCACGCGGCGGCACCATGCCTCCATCAGAAACCAGTCAGTGAGGTCCGGCGTGAGCCACCCGACGGAATTCCAGTTCGAAGGCGGTCGCGACGGCGTCCTGCTGATCCACGGCCTCACCGGTACGCCGGCCGAGATGCGCATGGTCGGCAAGGGACTCAACCGCGCCGGCTTCACGGTCGTCGGTGTTCGCCTCGCCGGTCACTGCGGCACGGAAGAAGACCTGGTCGCCACCTCGTGGGAGGACTGGTACGCCAGCGTCGAAGCCGCCGCCGAGGAGCTTCGCGGCCGGGTCGACCGCCTGTTCGTCGCCGGGCTGTCCATGGGTGCCGTACTCGCGCTGCGTCTGGCGGCCGTGCAGCCCGGCTGGGTCGACGGCGTCGGCGTGTTCGGTGCCACCTTCCGTTATGACGGCTGGTCCATCGGCTGGACCGGCAAGCTGTCGTTCCTGCTGCCGCTGTTCAAGCGTCTCGGCATCGGCCGTCATCGCAGCTTCATCGAGCAGCCGCCTTTCGGCATCCGCGACGAGCGGCTCCGCGCGCAGATCAGCCAGGCGATGTTCTCCGGGGACAGCGCCGCTGCCGGCCTGCCTGGCAACCCGTGGCACGCGCTGGCCGAAATGGTGAAGCTGGCGCGCGACGTGCGCCGTCGCCTGCCCGATGTCGTCGCGCCATGCTTCGTCGCGCACGCCACCGACGACGATGTGGCCAGCGTCGCCAATGCGGACATGGTCGCGCGCCGCGTACGCGGCCCGATCGAAATGCTGCTGCTGGGCGACAGCTACCACATGATCACGATCGACCGCGAACGCCGCATGCTGATCGAGCGGACGGCCGACTTCTTCGGCCGCATCGCCCGCGACGCGCGCCCCACACGCATGGCGGCCTGATCGATGCACGGGCTGGTGCTCGCGCTGTGGATCGCCAATGTCGTGCTCGACACGGGCGGCCAGCTTGCGTTCAAAGCCGCCGCCGGCGACGAGCGTGCAGGCGATGGTCTCGCCCGCTGGAAGTACATGCTGGCGCGGCCCTGGATCTGGACCGGCATCGGCTGTTATGTCGCCGAGTTTCTGGTCTGGATCGCCTTCCTGTCGCTGGTGCCGCTGTCCGAAGGCGTGCTGCTCGGCTCGATCAATATCGTGGCGATCATGATCGCCGGGCGTTTCCTGTTCAGGGAACGCCTCAGCCCGCTGCGCGTCACCGGCATCCTGCTCGTCGCCGCGGGCGTCGCCATCGTGGGAGCCGGCTCGTGAAGCGTTTCTACCTCATCGGCTTCGGTCTGCTGCTCGCGTTCGACACGCTCAACCTCGTCTGTTTCAAGATCGCCGGCACGCATGCGCTGCCGGTGGAAATGAGCACGGCGTGGCTGGCGCGCGTGTTTTCGCATCCATGGATCTACGGCGCCATCGTCGGTTACATCGGCGCCTTCCTCACCTGGATGAGCCTGCTCAAGCACGCACCCATCGGTCCCGCCTTCGCCGCCTCCCATCTCGAAGTGGTGAGCGTGATGCTCCTCTCCTGGTGGGTCTTCGCCGAGCCGGTGACGCTCACCCAGATCCTCGGTGCCGCCGCGATCGTCGCCGGCATCGTCTGCCTCGCCTTCGCCGAACGCGGCGATGAGACGGTGAGCGATGTGGTTCCGGCCTGAGCCCGAATCGCCGCCCACGGCCGGCCTGCCGCTGGGCATCGCCGACCTGGGTGGCGATGTCCGCGCGCCGCTCACCGCGCTCGCCGCGTCGTGGCTCGGTGTGGAAGAAACGCAGCTGGAGTGTTCCGGCACCGCCGCGCTGACCGTCGCACTGACGGCGCTTTCCGAATACGCCCGCTCGCGGCGCGAAGTCGCCATCCCCGCTTTTACCTGCCCGCTGGTGCCGCTGGCCATCCGCCGCGCCGGACTCCTGCCGCGACTGGTGGATCTGCTGCCTGGCAGCTTCGACATGGATCCGCAACGACTCGAAGACGCCTGCGGTCCGCAGACACTGGCGGTCGTACCGACTCATCTGGGCGGACGAACCGCCGATGTCGCCAGCGCGAATGCCATCGCGCACTCCGCTGGCGCGCTGACCATCGAAGACGCGGCGCAGGCACTCGGTGCGCGCATCGACGGTCGCTTTGCAGGAACCCTTGGCGACATCGGTTTCTACAGTCTCGCGGCAGGCAAGGGCCTGTCGATCTTCGAGGGCGGTCTGCTGGTGGCCCAGGACGACGTCTGGCGCGAGCGCTTTCGCCGCGCCTCGCACCGCGTGGTGCGCTGGCATCCGGGGTGGGAAATCCGTCGCTCGCTCGAACTCGCGGGCTACGCTGCGTTGTACCGACCGTCGGGACTTGGCTTCGCCTACGGCAATTCGTTGCGGCGCGCGCTGCGGCGCGGCGACCTGATCGGTGCGGCGGGCGAGGATTTCAGCGCTGACTTTCCGTTGCACCGCGTGGGGCGATGGAGGCGCGCGGTGGGCGCGCGCGCGTTCGGACGTTTGTCCGGGTTTATCGAGGCCACGCGCGCGCAGGCCGCCGCACGTGTGCCCGCGCTGGCATCGATTCCCGGCGTCCACGTCTTCACCGACGAGGGCGGAACGTGGCCCTATCTGATGCTTCGTTTGCCCGACGAAGCCATGCGCGACGCGGTGCTGAAACGCCTGTGGTCATCACGGCATGGCGTGGCGCGCATGTTCGTCCACGCCCTGCCCGACTACGAATACCTCGAGGCCATGCCGGGCGGCGACGATGTACCGAACGCCCGCGATTTCGCCGCGCGCACGCTGACGATCACCAACAGTCTGTGGCTGGACGACGCGTGCTTCGAGCACGTGTGTGCGGTGATCGAGGCGGTGATCGTTTCGCGCTGACGATCCGGCGAGCCTCAGGCCCGCCCCTGCTCCACCAGGGTCAGCGCCACCTTGTCCCGCAGATAGACCGGCAGGGCCAGCTCCGGCGCGACGGCCTGACCGTCACGGAACATGCGCGCCGCGACTTCCGCGACATGCCGCGCCTGCGGGAACAACGCACCGTCCGCCGAGCGGATCGGTGCCTTGATCCGCTCGCGCAGCACGGCTTCGTATGTCGCCCAGCCCGTACCGACGACGTGCCATGCGGATGCTTCAGGCAACACCAGCGCGGCCGCCGTGTCCACACGCTCACGATCCATCAGGCTCACGCTGCCATCGTTCTCGCGACGCCACGCCGCGACATAAATTTCGCCCATGCGCGCGTCGATGACAGACAGAATGGCCGCATCGTCTTCCGGCGCTTCCAGTGCGAGCGCCTGCAACGACGACACGGTGACGACCGGAACATCCAGCGCCATCGCCATGCCCTGTGCCAGCGATACGCCCAGGCGCACCCCGGTGAACGCACCGGGGCCACGGCCGACGGCGATGCCATCGAGCGCCTCGCGCTTCAGGCCCGCTTCGGCGAGCAGCTCGTCGGCCATCGGCAGAACGAGTTCCGCATGCCTGCGCGGCGCGATCTCGCTGCGCTCGATCACCTCGTCGCCGTGGACGAGGGCGACCGAGCAGGCTTCCGTGGAGGTTTCGATGGCGAGGAAGTTCATGGCGTATCCGGCGTGGGGTTGAACGGTGTTCCCTGGGCGTACCAGTCGATCCGGCGGGTCAGGTACATCAGCAGCCCGACTACCGCCACGAGCACGACCGCGCCGATCAGCAGCGCGTACTGCTCGGCGCCGATCAGGCCGTACAGTATGGCGTAAACCAGCGCGAGGACGCCGCCGAGGGTGAACCCGGCCCGTCGGGCGCGCAGCGCCGCCACGGCGTAACCGCCCACGATCGACACCACCGCGCCCGCCGCCACCGCGTAGGCCGGCCCGAAGCCGATCTGCTCGGAAAGAGCCAGCAGCAGGACGTAGAAGCTCGTCATGGCGGCGCCCACCAGCAGGTACTGCACGGGATGCAGGCGCAGGCCCTTGAGTACTTCGAACAGGAAGAAGGCGACGAAGGTCAGCGCGATGAACAGCAGACCGTATTTACCGGCACGGTCGTTCTGCTGGTATACCCCGCCAGGCTGGTAAAGCTTCACGCCGAACGCCGACGACTCGAGCCGCCCCTCGACATCCTTGTCGTCGGCACGCCAGTGCTGCCCGTAGGCCCGATTGAGATCCAGCACCTGCCACGACGCGTCGAAGCCCTTCGCGGTCACGCTGCGCGTTCCCGGTAGCAGGGCGCCGGTAAAGCTCGGATCGGGCCACGGCGAACGGACCCGCACGCTGTTGTTGCGGGCCAGCGGCAACGCGGAAAACGATTCGGTGCCCGCAATGCGCAGGGTCATCACATAGTCCAGCGGCGTGTCGCGGGCCGGGTCGACGGCGACGGGTGTGGACAACACCGTGTATGGCCCCATGCGTGCCGTCGACGACGCCAGGCGCACGGGCTTGCCGTCGACGGTGACCGAGGTGATGTGCTGCAGGCCGCGCGTATCGGCGATCAGCAGACGCAGCTCCGCTTTGCCGGGAAACCAGGTCGAACCGCTGTCCGCGGCGAAACGACGGATGTCTTCGGGCAGGATACGACCGCGCAACGTGACGTCGCCGGTGTACACCGGTACCTCGTACATGCCGAACCGGCGCTTTTCGACGCTGAGGTCGGCGACGGTGCTCTGGTCGTCCGCCAGCACGATTTCGGTGCCGTCATGGCTGGCGACGAGCTTGCCGTCCGCGTCGTGGGTTTCGCTGCGCGTGGGGACGGCGAGCACGAGGCCGCCGATAGTCTGCTCACCGCCCCATCCATCGGCGACGCGTGCCGACGCGGTGTCGCGCATCGACTGCCGCTCGCGAACGAGGCCGTCGGCCTGGGTCAGTGGGATCAACATGAGCAGGGCCAGTAGCCCGATGCCAAGCACCTTGGCGGTAATCGTCTGCGTCCAGCGGAACATCGGGGGTCTCCCTCGTCGATAGTGAGGGCGATGGTGGGCTCCGCGTGGGGTGACCCACCGTCTGGCGTGTGGCTTCGACGGGGCGAGTTCTGGCGAAATGCTGCGCGGGGTGTTGAGGCTGGTCGTTGCGGGCTCGGCTTACGCCATCGCCTTTGTTTTGCCGCGGCGTGTGGTGTCGCGTCGAAGAGCCGGCGGGTGCCACCCTCGCGTCCACGCCTGCGGCGACCGTACGCGAGGGTGGCACTCGCCGGCTCTTTGGGGGACTGAGGCATCGTGCGGCCGAGCCGCGGCTCGCTTCGTGGCTGGG
>NZ_FUYT01000012.1:122561-191733 GCF_900167995.1 Luteibacter sp. 22Crub2.1 | reverse complement strand
GGTGCCTCGCCTGAAAGCGCGTGTGGCGATCGAGGTCTTTGCCGGTGCGGAATTCCCTGATTATCTGGCTGAAGCACGACGGCGAGTGGCGGCGCTTCCCGAAGCCGAGAAGCCCATGTTGATTGTCGAAAAGGGTGCGAAGCTGTGTCGGGGTCCGCGAGCTGCCGAGATGACGCTTACCCCGGGTTATGTCCTGGTTCCCCCGGCCGGCGTATCGACGACGGGGAGCTTCGTTTACGGCTCCATTCATCGCATCGAACGGGTGCCGGTGCATTCCGCAGTTCCGCGCGATGCGATGATCCGAGGCTACACAAAAGCGGACGGCACCGACTGCATCGGCAGCGCTCACTACGATCGATTGAGCCAGGCGAAAAAAGCGCTGTACACCCAGCGCGAGATCCTGATACCCGACGGGGATACCGCGCCGCGCTGGGCACTCCGGGATCGGCCGGCCAATGCCAATATGGCCATCTGGGACGCGCCGCCCCTCAGTAAGGACGACGCCACGCTTACCGTGGGTTTCCAGCTTTCGTGTAACCGTGGCCAGTTGAACAGCCTGGACGCTTCGCGCCGCTTCATCGACATCGATGGCTCCCATTGGTGGCAGATCGAGGTCGGTGACGAGGAGAACTCATGCTTACTGGGCTGGGTGTGTTCAAAAGATCACCCGGGGACGCGCTGGGAGAGCCCGCACGCGTGGCCCGGATTCCATATTACGGACGCGACGATGTTCGAGCCGATGGCCGCACTTCAGCGAAACGTTTGCCTGATGGGCGACGTGCTCGACGAACACCGGGAGGAGTTTGAACCGGTGATGACGGCACTCGGCGCCAGCAACTTCATCACGAACCTGGAGCAGATCATCGGTCTGGTCGGGACGCGCAAAGGGTCGGTTGTCTCGTCGGATATCGGCGAGGCTCAGCAACGTCCGTGGATCGCTCATCGCGTCAGCCGTCAGATCGTACGCTTCGAGAGTCAGTGGAGCAGTGGTATCGATCGATGGACGCAGTTGAACCCGTACATGAATGCCGATTGGCATGTGGATATGGAGCGGCAGGAGAAGAGTGGTTGGTGGAATGAGGTGGCGGGGAAGCTGGCGGGGTTTCCCTCGGACGCGACAGTGCACCACATACATCCGTTTGGGTGGGTTGATAATTTTTCGAAGCCCATCAGTCGCTACCCCCAAATAACGATCAATGGCGAAAAGGTCGTTTTACCATTTCTAGAAATGTGCGTCGGCAGCGAGCTCTCCAATCAAGACTTTATTGATGCGGCGGAGTTTCTCGCGTGCGAACCGGAAGTCATTCAGGCAATCGCCAAAGTCGAGACCGGCGAAACCGGCTCCTTCTTCTTACCAGGTAGATCACTAGCTGCGGACGACGACATAGTTCCGACCATACTCTACGAGCGACACATCTTTCATAAGCTAACAGGCGGGTCCTATGACCGGATCGATCCGGAGATAAGTGACGCTGCAAGATACGTGAAGCAACTAGCGGATGGCGAGCACGAGTCGCCGAAAAGGATGCGCTATGGACCTAGTTCGGGACAATACGCGCGACTCATGAGGGCATACGCATTAGCGCCGGACGCTGCCCTAATGTCAGCATCATGGGGTCGATTCCAGTTGATGGGTTTTAATCACCTGGCGTGCGGACACGATGCAGTCACTGCGTTTGTTGGGGCATTGAGCAGAAGTGAATCAAGTCATCTGCGGGCTGCTGTGTCGTTCATGAAGCAAAATCCCCTTCTATTAGATGCTATCCGAAGGAAGGATTGGGTCGCTATTGCAAGACAATACAATGGCAGGTATTACGACGATTATGACGTACGAATGTCAAGGGCGTATGACGCCATCAAAGCGAAAAAATAAACTGATTCCCACGCTACTTTTAGGTTTGCACGTTATGCATGTTGCGCATGCTGGCGACAATTTCTGTCGCACAGACGAAGCGGAAATATTCTCGTGTGGACTGCAGAACGAGAAAAAGGCATCGCTTTGCAAGAGTGTCGGAACTACAAATGAATCGCTTACTTATCGCTATGGCAAGTTTCCGCTTGTTGAGATGGAGTTCTCAGGGCAAATATCAAAGAATGGCCCGTTTTTCTACTCCGAGCTTCAGCAGCGACTATCCTCGTATTTTGAGCTTGGATTCACGAACGGCGACTACCGTTACAGGTTGGTGCGTGAGCGGGATGAAAATGATGAAAGGCCGACGTATCACCTATTCGTAGGATCGCTCAAGAAGGAGAGTAAGAATCTGCATCTTCGCTGTGTAAGGGACATCGTCGACAAGGGTCTTCGAGACCAAACGGGCGTCTCGTGTGACCCAGGCATGATTGTAGGTTGCAGCTACATTGATCGAAAAGATGCGGGTTATGCGATGTAGCTATGCAAAAGAAGAGCCATCCAAAGCCACGCCGACGTCCGACGATATCAAGCCCGTTGCCACGGGGGAGCCCATCTGCGAACCATGCCTTCGTGAAGCAGCGGCCAAATGAAAAGGGCTTATCGAGCGCGAATAGTTCAAGCGAGGCCCTCAGATGGCTGAGTTCGGCAAGGTGCGTCTGTGTGTGTATACAGCCGGCGTCAAAACGGAAGCTTCAGGCTTGGTGCGCGTTGTGGTCTGTCAGCGACCGGGGGGCAGGGCGTATATGGATTTCGTGGTATCGAAGGCGACATCGAATGCTTCGGTTTTGCCGTTCGCAAAGGTCTTCACGACGTGCAGCGGGAAAAAGCCTTTAGCAGCCGCGTCTTCCTTCACGCTGATGTCGTATTTGACGCCTTGCGCCTTTTCGGTCACCTGCGGAATCTTGCTGATGTCTGTTATGCGGCCTTTGATGGCGGCAATGATGCTGTAATCCGCCACAGTTACGCCTTGCCAGGTGCCCCCGCTAGTGAAGAGCCAGCCGTAATCACCCGAGTTGCTCAGCTTGATCAGTCGCGCCCGCGTGCACCCACAATCACCGGCGCTGCCGTAATCCGTGCCGCTGTCATTTGCCTCGTAGATCCATCCCTGCTTGCCACCAACTTTAATCTTGAAGGCACCCATCAGCCCGGGCTCGACCTGGCTGTAACCGTACCGGGCGTCGCCGCGAATATTGGTCGCGCTGAACGTGTTCAGGTACAGGGTTTTTCCAGGAGGGCCCTCGACGATCTGTGGCGTGCCGGGCCGCATGCAGTAGTCGGCCGATTCGCCCTGGTCATCCTTCCAGGTAAAGGCCCAGCAAGCGTTCTTCGCGTCGTAGTTTTGACCGTAGGTCGCGTCCATCACGGACTTGACGAGCTTGGCGACGTCATCCTTGCCAGCTTGTTGCGCCGAAGCGCTTGCAGCGACACCGAACGTGCCAAGCGCCAGTGCAGCCGCGATTGTCGTATTGAAGTTCATCCAGTGCCCCTCCTTTTTCCATGCCCGTCTACACGCAGGGCGACGGGCACAAGCTAGCAAAAATAGGTAGATCACGTGGCGAGGTGTTGGGCAAACTTGCGATCCGATTCGACCCGGAGCGCAGCCACTTGCTCGCCCCTCAATGCAAAGCACCGTCCGAAGGGAGCCGTCGGCTGCCGTGCCTGGAGCGTTTCCGCACGAAGGCGAAGGCCGTAGGAGGACCTAGCGACAGGCATGGCAGCCGACGGCTCCCTCGCTACAGCGTGCAGAGGCAAAAGCGACGGCGAAGCCGAGCCCGCCAGACCACAAAAAAAGGGCCGCCCAACCGGACGGCCCTTCTTCATAACGCGTCACCGAAGCGGCGACGCAACCCAACCCTTACAGGCTAAAGTCGTACTGCACCATCAGACGGAAGTAACGCGGCGTCTGGTAGTAGCTCGGCACACGATAGGTCGACGAGTAGAACGTCTGACCCGCGCTCTCGCCGATCTCGTTGATCGCCGTCGGCTTGTCGTTGTTGAGCAGGTTGATCATGTCCAGCTGAACCGTCAGACCCTTGGCCGCGGCCGGGGTGTAGACGACGTTCGGGCTGAGCGTCCAGGTCCAGGGCAGACGCTTGGCGCGGCCGCGGCCCGAGATCTTGCCTTCGCAGTAGAAGAACTCGGAGTTGTAGCCCGGGATGCCGCCGACGGTTTCGTCGCCGCCGCCGAAGCAGCTGGTCGGACGACCCGACTCGAGCAGACCGTTCACGCCCACCGACCATTCCGGGGTGATCTTGTAGCCGCCGTAGATCTTGAAGCTGTGGCGACGATCGTTCGGCAGGTAACCGGTGGCGCCGGTCATCAGTTCCGGGTAATCGAACGCGCTGGTCGTGCCCGTGTCCATCTGGCCGTTGTCCGAGTTCACCAGACCTTCGGTGTTGCCACGGTTCTTCGACCAGGTGTACGACGCGTTGACGTACCACTTGTCCGACGCCTTCTCGGCCGACAGGGTCACCGACTCGTACGTGCGCTTTGCCTTCGTGCCGAACGCCGTGCCCGGGAGCGTGACGTTACGCAGCTGGCCGCTGCCGTCGAGATCGACGTCCACGGAGACCTTGCTGCCCGGGTTGTAGATGAAGCAGCCCGGCATCGTCGACGGCGGGGTGAACTGGTCGCCGTTGGCGTCCATGTTCAGGCCGAGCGACTGACCGTACGCGTAGAACGGACGCCAGTCGCACGTGTCGTCGATCGCGTTGTTGAGCTTGCGCCACGTCGCCTTCGCGCCGACCACCCAGTCGTTGAAGAAGTCGTTGTCGCTGGTGACGCGGTGCTGAAAGCCGAGGATGTACTCATCCTGCGAGTACGGCTTCAGGTCCTTCGTGGCGACCGAGCGCGGGTCCGGCGTGCTGCCGTTCTCGCCGTTGACGATCTGCTGCGGGCCGAGGGCGGCACCCAGGGTCGGCACACCCGTCACGCTGTCGACGCCCGAATAAGCGAACGGCTGCGAGGTGTAGTACGAGGCGGTAGCGGCGCGCAGGGCGACGTTGGCGGCGATCGGCAGCGAGTAGCGACCGGCGGTACCGAACACCTTGGTGGTCGAATCGCCGAAGACGTCCCACGAGAAGCCGAGGCGCGGCTGCCAGATGTTGCCCTGACGGACGAAGTTCTCGCCGGCGCCGTTCTTGTTGTTGAACGAGTCGTTGCGCACGCCGATGTACGCGAGGACCTTGTCGCTCACCTGCCAGTTGTCCTGCAGGAACCAGGACTTCTGGTCGATCGCGACGGAGCCGCCGGTGCGGTAGTTGTACACCGAGACGTAGTCGTTACCGGCCGGGCCGAGGTTGCCGGCGGTGTCGGTGCGGTAGTAGTACAGCGCGCCGCCCGCGTAGCTCTGGCCGGAGTCGGACTTCCACTTCTCGCGCGAGAAACCGCCGGAGAGGTCGTGGTCGCCGATCTTCCAGTCGAGGTCGACGCGGTAGGCCGTGCGCTGGTCTTCGCCGTTGAACCGGTCGATGGTGCTGGACAGGTAGCACGACGCGTACGGATCGGTCACGCCGCTGGCCGTGCTCGTGCGACGGTCGATGACGTACGGGCAGCCGGTGTTGGCGCCGTTGATGTTGCCGTCATACGTGGTGCGGGTGCCGTCGGCGCTGACATAGTCCGAAGAGTTCTTGCTCTTCATCTTGCCCCACTGCGCGGACAGCGTCAGGTCGTCGGTGAGGTAGCTGGTGTACTTGAAGACGTTGACGGCACCGCCGGTCTTGACGTTGCGACGACCGAGGAAATCCGTGGTGGACGGCTTGCCGTCGTCACCGATGGCCTGGTTGTAGTACTGGTTCGTCGTGTGCTTCGTGTTGTTCATCCCCGTCCACTCGAGGATGTTCGAATCATTGATGTTCCAGTCCATCTTGATCAGATAGAACGGATCGCTGTACGTGTTGCGCTCGGCCGGCTTGGTCGAGGTGGTCGCCTGGTAATTGGTTTCCGTCTCGCGATGCGACTGGAAAATGCCGTAGAAGAACAGCTTGTCCTTGATCAGCGCGCCGCCCAGCCATGCCGAGTAGACGTTGTCGTTGTCGCTGTTCTTCTGGTACGTGCGATACAGCGCACCGTCCTTGGTGTACGTGGTCGGCTGCTGCTCGCGGCCGAATGCCGGGGTGTACACCCAGCTGGCGCCGCCCTTCCACTCGTTGGTGCCACGCTTGGTGATCACCGAGGTGACGCCGCCGGTCGAGAAGCCGTACTGCGCGCCGTAGCCACCGGTCTGCACGTCGAGCTGCTGGATGGCCTGGAACGGCACTTCCGAGAACGACAGGTTGTTGTACAGGTTGGTGACGTTGAAGCCGTTGACGTAGTAGCTGTTCTCGGCGACCGAGGCGCCGCCGAACGACGGCAGGTTGCCGAACGCGGAGTCGCCCTTGACGGTGCCCGGGGTCAGCGCGGCCACGTCGACGACGTTGCGCGGGACCGGCAGCGAGTTCAGCTGGTCGGCCGTGAAGCTGGTGCGCGACTCGACCGAGGCCACGTCGATGGCCGACAGGGCGTTAGCGGACACGGTGACCGTGTCCAGCGCGGCGGCGCTGGTGTCGGCCGACGGCGCGTTGAAGTTCACCTGCGCGGACTGGCCGGCGACGACGTTGATGTCGCGCGTCGAAACGGTCTGGCCGTTCTGCTGCACGTTGATACGGTAGCTGCCGATCGGCAGCGACGACGCGCGATAGCGGCCGTCTTCGCCCACGACCACGGTGCGCGAGGCGCCGGAGCCGAGGTTCTGGATCTGGATGGTCTGCGAGGCCGCGGCGCTGCCGTAGATGTCGCCGACGGTGCTCTGCGCGTGGGCCGAACCGGCCAGCAGGCAGGCGCCGAGCGCCGAGACAAGCGCCGTGCGCTTCAGCACGCCGGAGCGCGCGAACAGGGTGTTGCTTTTCATGAGGTAAAACTCTCCCTGGCCCTGCTTTGCGGCAAGGCTGAACAGCTTGTAGAAGCGCCGCTGACGGCACTCGTTGATGGGGGTATCGAAGGGCCTGGAGTGTGGGGACACTCACGTCGCGCCGACCCTGGGCGCTATGCGACGTAACGGGAACATAACGCGGCTGTCATATGACCGCAAGGATTTGAGAACGATTCCTATCCGAAATTACGGATGGGATTGGATCGTTCGAAATGCGGTGGATCTTGCGAGTGGCTCAGAACCGCTGCTGGTAACCCACGTAGAAATAACGGTCGACATCGTATGCCGGGTTGTACGGCGGGCTGCCGCCGCCGGCCGCGGAGACGTTGTAGAACAACGGTCCCTTGCGGGCAAAAACGTTGTTGATGCCGACGCGGAAACTGCCATTCCACGGTGCCTGCCAGCGTAGCTGCGCATCGTGGAACGCGACGCCGCCCTTATGGCTGATTCCGGTGGCGCCCGTTAGTGCGTTGACCTTCTCGGGGCGATTGCACTCGACATCGGCCGACCAGCAACTGTCGTTGAGTCCGGAGAAATATCGCACCGTCCACGTGGCGCCGAAGCGCTTCAGCGACCAGTCCAGCGACAGGTTGGAACGCACACGGTAAAGGCCCTGCACCCCATCCATGTACCCGGCGAGGTGCCGCGGCGCGGCGCCGGGGCTGCTGACCTGCGTGTAGTCCTTCAGATAGGTGCTGTCCGAAAGCAGGGCGAATTCGCCGAAGTGGGTGACGGGGAACCGGTAATGCAGGCCCAGATCGTAGCCTTCCGTGCGCAGCGAGCCGAGGTTGGCCAGGCTTTCGTCGAGCGAGGTGATGGTCCCGTTCGTCGCCCTCGTGAAGCGGCCGCAGTACGCCGGGTCGTTACCGACGTAGCAGAAATTGAGGATGTCACCGGCCAGGATCGGGGTGATGACGTCCTCGATGTCGACCTTGTAGTAATCGAGCGTGACATCCAGACCGTCGATCTGGCTGGGGCTGTAGACCAGTCCGGCGGTGCGGGTGATCGACGACTCGGGCTTGAGCGCGGCATTGGCGCCAGCGCTGAACGCGTTCGGGTTCTGCCCGCCGGTCGCCGAGTTGATCTGCGCGCCCGACTGATCGGTCTGGCGATAGCTGGCCGGGACGCCCGAGGCGACACAACGCGCGGCGACGGCGGCGTTGCCCGCGGCGGCACCGTACGCGCTGTCGCACGGATCGAGGAAGCTCTCGAAGCTCTCGCTGGTGCCGGCGTAGAGATCGGCCACCGTCGGCGCACGGAATCCTTCCGCATACGTCCCGCGCAGCAGGAGATCGTCGAACGGCTTCCAGCGGAAGCTGTACTTGTCGTTGGTCCGACCGCCGAACGCGGAGTAATGCGAGTAGCGCGACGACACGTTGACCGCCAGCTCATGGGCAAGCGGCAGGTCGGCGAGCAGCGGTACGTCGAGTTCGACGTAGGCTTCGTTGGCGATGTAGCCGCCCGCCGTGGGAGCGCTGGCCAGTTGCGTGGTCAGTCCCGCGGAGTCGGCGGGGTAGGGCGTGTACCGGCCGGTCTCGTTGCGGTGCTCGATGCCGCCCGCGACACGCAGCGTGCCTGCCGGAAGGTCGAGCACGCCACCGGTGAGGTTGGCGATGACGTCGTTGGTGCGCGTGGTCTGCTGTGACGTGCCGGTGGAGGTCACGTAGTTCCATGCGGCGTCCGGCGTGCCGCCGGGCCCCGCCAGAATGTTCCAGGGCACGCAGCCGGCCGCGCGATCGGCGGCGTCCGCGCAGGCGAGCCGACCATCCACCGTCGTCGTCGCGCCGAGTGCCTTGCGCGCATGGTCGAGGTCGATGTTGCCGCTGGTGGTCCGGCTGGCACGCGCTTCGGAATAGGCATAGGTCACGTCCCAGTTCCAGGTGTGCTCACCCCATTGGAACGTGCCTTCGGCGCCACCGTCCAGGTGCATCGTCTTGCTTTTCGCCCAGGTGATCCGGGGAATTTCCGTCAGGCGGCGAAAGAAAGACGTGTCGTAGCCCGGAAACGGGTTATAGGCGTTGTTCGCGTCGATCACCAGCGGGTCGCCGCGTCCCGAGCCGCTTTCCAGCGGATAGCCCGCAGCCTGCCAATGCGTGTCGCGCACGCCGTAGCTGGCCATGCCGCGCAGGGTGATGTCGTCGGTGAGGTTGTAGCGACCCGTGCCGAACAGGTTGCGCAACTTGCTGCCGGCCCGGAACGTCATGTCGCGCGTGGTGGCGTATTTGTCCGCATTGCTGTCGACGTCGTACGGATGGTAGTTGGCCAGGTTCGCGGTATCGCCGACCACGCCGCCGGCGTGGTTGATCACATACGCGGTGCCGGGCGAACGCGGGTCGATCACGCCTCCATAGGGACCCATGCCGAAGCCGCTGTCGGCATGGCGGGGGCCGTCCGGCGAGGCGGTGAGCGAACGCTTGACATCTCTGAGATCGTCGCCGTCTTCGTAGCTGGCGCCGAGGATGATCGAAGCGTTCTGCGTGCTCTTGCCCCAGGTGAAGGTGCCGTTCTTCTGCGCGCCGTCGCCATGACCGTTGACGCCGTACTGCACGTCGGCCGTGGCGCCTTCGAAGCGGTCCGTGGTGATGATGTTGACCACGCCACCGATCGCGTCGGACCCGTAGATCGACGACGCGCCGTCCTTGAGCACTTCGATGCGCTCGACGATCGACACCGGGATGGTGGAGATGTCGGTGAGGCCACCGAGGCTGGTCGTCCAGCGCCGGCCGTTGACGAGCACCAGGGTGCGCACGGCGCCGAGGTTGCGCAGGTTTGCATAGCGACCACCGGCGTCACCGCTGGAGGACAGGGTGTCCTGCGGGGTGACTTCGGGGGTGCCCGCCGAGGGCAGCCGGGCGATGATGTCGCTGAGGCTGGTGAGCCCCGTGGCACGGATGGCCTGGCGGTCGAGGGTGAAGACAGGTTGCGCGGTCTCGACGTCGGTACCGCGGATACGCGAGCCGGTCACCGTCACATTGACCGGTGCCAGCAGTTCCGCCGAGGACGGCGAGCTTTGTTGTGCGCTGGCGGCCGGAGCGAGCAGGCAGGCCCCGAGCGCGATGGCGAGCGCCGCGTGTCGACCTGCGACGTGGCGCCTCTGCCCGGAACTCACTTGCATACCCTGAAGCCTCCCAAGCCCCCGTCACACCCCACTCGGGCCGGACGATCACGCGAAGATAACGCGTGCGACGTGACGGGGGCAACCGGCGGAAGTCACGACCCTATGTTCTTCGCCAGGAACGCCTGCAGGCGGTTGTAGAACTCCTCGATGTTCTCGGGCTTGACGAAACCATGCTTCTCGTCCGGCTTGGTCAGCGTTTCATACGGTTTGTGTGCCGCGTCGAGGGCGGCCTTCATGGCCTTGAACTGGGCGAAAGGCGCGCGTTCGTCGTCTTCGCCGTGGACGAGGAAGACGGGCACGTCGATCTTGTCGGCCAGGTGCGTCGGCGAATTGGCGGCAAGGTCGGCCTGATCGCGGCCGATCACCGTGGTGAGGTAGCTGCGGCCGGATTTTTCGGTTTTGATGTCGCCCTTGTTGTACATCATGTCGAGGTCGTAGACGCCGTCGTAGGCGACCGCGCACTTGAAGACCCCCGGCGCGCGTATGGGCGTCATCAGGGCCGAATAGCCGCCGAAGCTGGCGCCGAACACGCAGACGCGGGCGGGGTCGGCGAAGTGCTGGCCGATCGCCCACTTCACGCCGTCGATCAGGTCCTCCTGAATGCGGGTGCCCCACTTCAGGAAGCCGGCTTTTTCGAAGTCGCTGCCGCGCCCGCCCGAGCCGCGATAGTTGACCTGCAGGACGAGGTAGCCCCGGTTGGCGAGAAACTGCGCGTCCGTATCGTAATACCAGTCGTCCGAGATGCCGTGCGGGCCGCCGTGGGGCAGCAGGACCATCGGCAGGTTCGCTTCCGGACGGCCCTTGGGGAAGGTGAGGATCGCCTCGAGTTCCATGCCGTCGCTGGCCTTGAAGCGCAACGGGCGGCGTTCCGCCATCTGCGCGGGATCGATCCACGGCTTGGCGTCGAACAGCTTGCTGACCTTGTACGTCTTTGTGTCGATCAGCATGTAGCGGCCGGGCTCGCGATCGCTGACGACGGCAAACATCAGCTGGCCGCCATCGCGGCTGAAGTCGACGAACTTGACGAAGCTGCCGGGGAATTTCTGCGACAGGGCCAGATGGAGCTTGGCGATGGGCGCCTGCGGGTCGATGTATTCGGCCTTCGGGATGCCGGTGTCGGTCACGGTACCGAAGGGGCGGAGCGGGGCGGGCGTCCACAGGCCATTGGCGGAGACCCAGCCGAAGTCGTCCTTGCGGATCACCTTCAGGTTGCCGCCATCCTCGTCCTGTTCGACGAATTCACCGCCCTGGCCACCGGGGCTGTACTCGGCATAGATGCGGTTGCTGCTGTTCGCGACGGATGCGACGGGCAGGAACGCGTGATGGTCCGGGTTACGAGCCACTTTCGCCCAGCCCGTGCCCTCGCGGTGGTACACGGTCCATTTGAAGTCGTCGCCCGTGCCGAAGGCGTAGTGTGCCGTGCCATCGGGCGCGATCATGAAACGCATGTCGCGGTCGCCGATGTCGGCCATCAGCCGGCGTGCGCTCGATTGCGCGTCCACGTCGTAGAGCGTGCTGTGGCCCTGATCGTTCCAGAGGGTGGCGCGCATGTAGAAATGGCCGTTCGCTTCGATGGGCGCACCTTCGATGGTGCCCCAGCCGCGATCCAGCGAGCGCGTGCCAGCGCGCTTTCCGTAATTCTCGTAGCCGAACAGATAGTCGGCATTCTTGCCGTCGACGTCGATCGCCATCAGTTCGCCCGTGTACGAGGCGGCGCCGATGGAACCGTCGACCTTGCCCCGCGCCACCACGAGCCGGGTGTTGCTTGCCCAGATCATGCCGGCGGGCATTTCGTACGGCGGCATGCGGATCAGCGTGACGGGCTTGCCCATCTCGCCCACGCGATAGATCGCCAGGCCATGATTCTTGCCATCGGGATCGTGATACGCCATCGAGACATACTGCCCGTCCGGAGACAGGCTGGGCTCGGTCAGCGGCATGCGGCGCGCGAAGTCCGCTACCGGAATCAGATTCGCTGCGCTGGCGGCGGTCGTGGCGAGGCAAAGCGCGGCCAGCAGCGGCCGCACGAAACGGTGGTTCATCGGAATCTCCCCTGGTGATGCATCCATGTCGGCACCATCCCCCCGGACGATGCCCCGCGCCGGGATATAGCCCATTCGCGCCGGTACGGCAAGGCGGTACACTTGACGTCTGCGTTTGACCCAGGCCGTCCATGAGCACTCCGTTCGTCGTCAATTTCGATCCCGTCGCCCTCTCGCTGGGCCCTCTTCAGGTCCACTGGTACGGCCTGATGTACCTGGGAGGCTTTCTCGGTGGCTGGTCCCTGGGTGAGTACCGCCGTCGCCAGGGCCGTCTGCCGGTCAGCTCGGAGCGCCTGGGCGACCTCATGTTCTATCTGATGATGGGCGTGGTGCTGGGCGGGCGCGTCGGCTACATGCTGTTCTACACGCCGATCAACTGGATCTGGACCGATCCGGTGGCGCTGTTCCGGGTCTGGGACGGCGGCATGTCGTTCCACGGCGGTCTGATCGGCGTGGTGCTGGCTGGTCTTTTCTGGTCGCGGCGCAATGGCATCAAGCTCTTCGACACGATCGACTTCGTGGCGCCGCTGGTGCCGCTGGGACTGGGTCTCGGCCGCCTGGGCAACTTCATCAACGGTGAGTTGTGGGGCAAGCCGACCGACCTGCCGATCGGCATGATCTTCCCGCATGCGCCCGACGCCTTGCCGCGGCATCCGAATCCGCTGTACGAATTCGCGCTCGAGGGCGTGGTGATGTTCGTGGTGCTGTGGATCTTCTCGATGAAGCCGCGCCCGCGCTATGCGGTCTCCGGCATGTTCGGCCTGCTTTACGGTTGCTTCCGCTTCATCATCGAATTCGTGCGTGTACCGGACGCACAGCTGGGTTACCTCGCCTTCGGCTGGGTGACCATGGGCCAGATCCTCTCGCTGCCGCTGATCGCGCTCGGCATCCTGCTGCTGGCGCTCTCGCGCCGCGCACCGTACGCGCCTGTCGCGCCGGTGGCGGCGACAGCCACCTGATACCCTCGACGCCATGCAGCCTTACCTCGAACTCCTCCGCCATGTCCTCGACCACGGCGCCGAGAAATCCGACCGTACCGGCACAGGCACGCGCAGCGTGTTCGGCTGGCAGATGCGCTACGACCTGTCGAAGGGTTTTCCCCTCGTCACGACGAAGAAACTACACATCAAGTCGATCGTCCACGAGCTGATCTGGTTCCTGCAGGGCGATACCAATATCGGTTACCTGAAGGACAACGGCGTCCGCATCTGGGACGAATGGGCGGATGCTAACGGCGACCTCGGTCCCGTCTACGGGCGCCAGTGGCGCGCGTGGCCGACGGCCGACGGCAAGGTGGTCGACCAGATCGCCTGGGTCGTGGAAGAGATCAAGCGCAATCCGGACTCGCGCCGGCTGATCGTCTCGGCGTGGAACGTCGGCGAATTGCCGAATATGGCGCTGATGCCGTGCCACACGATGTTTCAGTTCTACGTGGCCAATGGCAAGTTGTCGTGCCAGCTGTATCAGCGTTCGGGCGATATCTTTCTTGGCATCCCGTTCAATATCGCGAGCTATGCGTTGCTGACGCACATGATCGCCCAGGTCACCGGGCTGGAAGTGGGCGACTTCGTGCATACGCTGGGCGACGCGCATCTGTATTCGAATCATCTGGAGCAGGCGACGACGCAGCTGGCGCGCGAACCGCGTGCGTTGCCGAAGCTGGTGCTGAACCCGGAGGTGAAGTCGATCTTCGACTTCCGCTTCGAGGACGTCGCGATTGCGGATTACGATCCGCATCCGGCGATCAAGGCGCCTGTGGCGGTCTGAGCGGTTCGCCGATCGCGCGTCGCCGCATGGGTCTAGCGCTTCGCGGGCGGTAGCTTCGCTATCAGCCTGGCGCGGAAGATTCCGGCGAGCCGGTGAAAGCCGGCCTCGGTCGGATGCATTTCGTCGTGCCACAACGCGGGATCCGTCAGGTTGCCTCGCAGGTCCACGTAGTCGAAGGCGCCACCCAGCGCCGCATCCTGTTTCACCGGCTCCAGTACCCGCTCGACGAAGCCGTCGATCAGCAATCGCGCGAAGTGCTGCCACGCGGGTAATCCGCCGACGATGACGTTGGCGACGTTCGGCCCGATCCACGGTCCGATCGACTTCTTCAGGACACCCGCCGCGCCGATATCCAGTCCGAGGCTGGCCTCGACGCCGATTTTTATCGGGTAATCGTAGGTGTGGGCGAGGATCGGAATGTTCGGGCGTGCGGCGTGGAAGGCTCCGACGAAGTACGCGTAGGCCTTGCGTACCTCCTCGAAACGGCCGGTCTGCACGACGACGTCGTATGCGGCTTTGGCGCTCAGGTTCGATTTGCCGGCGAGCGCGGCATGCAGCCAGGTGTCGACGAAATCGTTGCCGCCCGCACTGAGCAACACCATGTCGAACTCATAGTGCCTGAACCAGCCGAGCAGATCGCTGACGTTGTCCTCGGTGAACATCGAGCGCCCTGGATGCGCCGTCTGCGGTGCGGCCTGATCGCCGCTGCGCTCCACACGGAAGAACAGGCCGCCCTGACCCAGTAGCGGTACGCCATTCGCCGCGTCCGCCGGGGCGGGCGAAACGATCCAGTCCAGCAGGTTCATGGCCAGTGGCGTGGCGAACCACGAGTCTCCCTCGCACAGGATGACCGGGATCCTGTCGAGGCGATGCTGGGCCTTGAGCCCCATGTACATCTGGCGGAACTGACCCCGTTGGGACAGTGCGGACGACTGCGACATGGTGGATGTCTCGGGCAAGGGTGCCTGCATTTATACGCCGCTCGTTACTGTGTAGCGGTGCTGCACCGCAGCGGTTGCCCTGACGCCACGGTTTACATATGCTATTGCGAATTATTCGCATTTAGAGACTGCCGTGACCTGTTACCGCCTGGCGCCCCGTCGCGCCCGTTTCCTGCTGGGCGCGTTTTGCCTCACCACGGCGTTTCAGGCAAGCGCCGCGCCGGACGAGGACACGCCAGACACGTCTTCAGACAAGACGACCACCCAACTCACCGCCGTGAGCGTCGTGGGCCAGTCAGGGGGCTTTCGCAACCCATCGCCGCCCGGGATCGACAAATCGTCGCTCACCATCGAGCAGACGCCGCGTACGGTGACGGTCGTCACGCGCGAACTGCTCGACGTACAGCAGGCGCAGACGCTGGCCGACGCGCTTCACAACGTTCCCGGTGTCGTCAGCAACAACTTCGGCCGCCGGGGCTGGGACGACCTGATCATTCGTGGCCAGACCGCGTCGGACTCCCTGTTCGTCGACGGGCTGCGCACGGCGGCCTCCAATCGCGTGGCCGAGCAGCTGTTCGGGTACGAACAGGTTGAAGTCCTCAAGGGCCCCGCATCGCTGATGTATGGCCTCGTGCTTCCCGGCGGCGTGGTGAACATGGTCAGCAGGCGACCGCAGCCGGATGCCTTTGGCAGCGTCGACGTCACCGCAGGGAGCTACGGGCTGCGGCAGGCCAGCTTCGACGTCGGAGCGCCACTGTCCGCCAACGGACGTAGCGCCGTGCGCGTGAATGGCCTTGCGATGAACTCCGACGATGCCACGCAGCATGTGTGGTTCCGGAATCGATGGATCGCGCCATCGCTGTCTCTCGATCTGGGCGAGGACACCGACTTCGTGCTTCTGACGAGTCTGCAGGAGCGCCATTACGTCCGGCAGCAGGGGCTTCCGCTCGTGGGCTCGATAAAGGCCGATAAGTACGGCGCCATCCCGCGCGACACCTTCATGGGCGAGCCCGGTCAGGAGCCTTACGACGGGCGTCAGACGCGGGTCGGCTACGCGTTGACGCACCGCTTCAGCGACGGATGGACATTGACCAACAACCTGCGCGTGCAGGATTTCACCCTCGATGGCCAGCTCGTGGCCAATGGCGCGATGAACGCCGACCAGCGCACGGTGAAACGGACGGGCACGGACCAGCATTACAGCGGCAGGACACTCGTGGTCGATTCCCGTCTGATGCGGTCCTTCGAAACGGCACATGTGTCGCACGAGGTCACTCTGGGCGTGGATTACATGGACTCTCGCGAGGACGCTGTATCGCGCACCTGCACGGTCGCCGCCCTCGATGCCTACCTGCCTGTCTACGGTGCCCCGATCGTGTGCCCGGCGAAACCGCGTACCGACACGCGTACCGACGTCAACATGGTCGGCGTGTATGCACGTGATCAGCTCACGGTGGGCGAGACGTGGCACGTTATCGCGGGTCTGCGTCGCGACCGCACATGGACGGCGACCGACAACCATCTCACCGGTACGCACGAGAACGACCCCGCGAGTGCCAACACCGGCTCACTCGCCGTGATGTATGACCTGGCCTCGTCCGTCCATCCGTATCTGAGCTACGCCACGTCGTTTTATCCGAACACCGGCACGAACGTGCAGGCTCGGCCCTTCGCTCCTGAGAAAGGCAAGCAGTGGGAGCTGGGCCTGAAGTTCGATCTGATGCAGGGCCGGATGCTCGTGACGACGGCGCTATACGATCTCCGCCGCCAGAATGTGCTGCAGGACGACCCGGTGAACGAAGGCTATTCCATCGCCATCGGGGAGCAGCGCACGCGCGGCGCCGAACTCGGCGTCACGGCCGATCTGGGCGGTGGCCTCAGCCTCAACGGTGGCTATGCGTATACGCAGGGGCTGATTACGGACGACGGCGGCGAAGTGCCTTCGACCGACGGGGAGCGCATCAACAATGTGCCGCGTCATAGCGCCACGTTGTTCGCGCGGTACCAGTCGCCCGGCTCGCCCTGGTCCTTCAATGGAGGCTTCCGGGGTGAAAGCTCACGGTTCGCCTACTCGTACACGCTGCCGGGCTATGTCGTTGCCGATGCCGGCATCGCCTGGGATGCGCAGCGCTGGCATCTCGCCTTGTCGCTGAAGAACGTCTTCGACAAGCATTATTACGCCGGCGGTCTTGCGGCCGCGGTCGCGCTGGGCGACGACCGCAGCACGATGTTCAATGTGGGCTATCGGTTCTGACGTTTCAGGCATAAATCATGGCGTGATGACGCGCAATCCACACGGCCGCGGGGATCGTTGTCGCACCGAACCGATCAGGAGTGGCGCATGGCTTCTCTCAAGCGTGGCGACAACGTGCAATGGGACACCTCTCAGGGTAAGACGAAAGGCAAAATCGTTCGCAAACTGACCAGCCCCTCGAACATCAAGGGGCATAAGGTCGCCGCCTCGCCCGATAATCCGGAATACCTGGTAGCAAGCGACAAAACGGGTGCGAAGGCGGCGCATAAACCGGGCGCGCTGAAGAAGGTGCGCGATTCCTGAGCGAGCCCTGCTCACGTTACTTCTGTCGTCATACGATCCTCCCGCGCGGCGATGCGACGATGTATCGCCACCGTCGGCGCGGGAGGTTGAGGGCCGTCGCACACGGGGCTCAGGGAATGAACCGCTCCGCCCGCAACCGCGCGAACGCATCGAAGAACGCGTCGTCGGTCGGCTGATAGTCCAGAAAGCCCATGCGCCGGCTCTTCGACATATCCGTGACCACTTCGATGGGACGACCCAGGTCGGCGTCGCTGTGCCACGCGGACACGAGACGATGCATGTCCGGTTCGGCGAGGCCATGCTCAGCCACGATGCGCTCCCAGACCGGCGCATCCGCTTCCATCTGTTGTTCCAGCGGAACGACAGTGCCGTCGAACGGCGCCGCCTCGATGCCGAACCATGCCGCGATCCGCGACCACATCCAGCTCCAGCGGAAGACGTCCCCGTTGACCACGTTGAAGGCTTCGTCGGCGGCGGCAGGCGTCGTCGACGCCCACAGCAGGTGCCGGGCGAGCTGGCGCGCGTCGGTCATGTCGGTGAGGCTCTGCCATTGCGCGGCCGATCCCGGAAAGCGGAACGGACGACCGGTGGCTTTGCAGATCGACGCGTACACGGCAAGCGTGGTGGCCATGTTCATGGCATTGCCGACGGCGACGCCGATGACGGTATGCGGACGGTGCACGCTCCAGTGGAAGCCGTCCCGCTTCGCGGCGGTAAATACCTCGTCTTCCTGGGCGTAGTAGAAATTGTCGACATCGAGACGGCCCTGTTCCTCACGGAACGGTGTCTCGGGCAGCACGCCCTTGCCATAGGCCTCGAACGGTCCGAGATAGTGCTTCAGGCCGGTCACGAGGGCGACGTGCTTCACGCTGCCGGCCGGACGCAGTCCGTCGAGCAGATGTCGGACCATCGCGCTGTTGACCCGGATGTTCTCCAGTTCGTTGGCCTGACGTGCCCAGGTGGCGATGAATACATGCGTGGGTGTCACACCTTCCAGCGCGGCGCGCGTCGCGTCCGCATCGGTCAGGTCGGCCGCGATGGGCGTGACACCGTCACGAGCGCCCGGGCGGCGGGCGAGGGCGGAGACCTTCCAGCCGTTCGCCACGAGGAGTTCGGTCAGGGCGCTGCCGATGATGCCGCTGGCGCCGACGACGAGTGCATGGTTCATGGGGTTACTCTATGCAGGGACGTCCCCCCACCATAAAGGCGCGGATGTCCCCTTCCAAGAAGGCACCAAAAGGTAACCCGCTGATGAAACCCGGCTCCCCCGACAGTGAGTGGCTCGAAGACTGCGCCCCCCGGCGCGTACTCGAGCTTTTCGCGACCAAGTGGACCAGCATGATTCTGCATGCGCTGCACGCAAGGCACGGCGGCAGCGCACGTTCGGGGGTGTTGCTGCGCAGCCTGCCCGGCATCTCGAAGAAGATGCTCACGCAAACGTTGCGCGAGCTGGCCGATAGTGGGCTGGTCAACCGTGAGGTTGAGGAGGCGGTCGTGCCGCCCAGTGTGATGTATTCGCTGACGCCGCTTGGCCAGCGGCTGGTCGAGCCGATCGAAATGATCTACGACTGGGCCCGGGCCAACGAAGGCGCCCTCGACGCGCTGCGGCCCCGGGCCACGTCCCGACGCCGTTAGCCTCGCGGAATCAAACGAGCGTTAGTTCCCCCCTTCGCCGGGGAGGACTACCATTCGCACCGCACGGGCGCCGTCGCCCGCCGTTTCCCCATTTTTGAAGGATGCTCCATGGCTGTTCACCTGGTTGCCGCGCTCGACGAAAACTTTGCCATCGGCAAGCAGGGAGGCCTTCCCTGGCACCTCCCCGACGACCTGCGCTATTTCAAGAAGCTGACAACGGACAAGGCTGTCCTGATGGGTCGCAAGACGGCGGAATCGATCGGCAAGGCGCTGCCCGATCGCGTCAATTACGTGCTGTCGCGCAAGGGCGAGGCGCCGTTCCCGGGCCAGATCACCGTGCGCTCCGTGCAGGAGGCCCAGGCCAGCTGCAATCATTCGGGCCTGATGGTGATCGGTGGCGGTGAAGTCTTCCGCGAGGCGCTGCCGTACGCGCGCACGCTGTACCTGACCTGGGTCTACGCCGCCGTGGACGGCGCCGATGTGTTCTTCCCGGGCATCGATTTCAAGGAATGGGCTGAAGTGTCCCGCGTGCATCACGCCGCGGACAAGGAGCATGCGTTCCCCTTCGACATGGTCGAATACGTCAGGAACGTCTGATGCACGTCGTCGCCGGCGTCCTCGTCGATGGCGCCGGACGGATCCTCATCGCCCAGCGTCCGCCGGGTAAACATCTGGCGGGTATGTGGGAGTTTCCCGGCGGCAAGCTGGAAGCCGGCGAAACGCCCGCTGTCGCCCTGGCGCGGGAGCTGGACGAGGAGCTGGGTATCGCGGCGGATCCGCTGTCCTTCGAGGCGCTGATCCGCGTTCCCTGGCGCTACGGCGATCGGGACATGCTGCTGGAAGCGATCCGCGTTTACGCCTGGACGGGTGGGCCGCAGGCGCTGGATGCTTCCGCGATCGAATGGGTCGATCCGCATCGGCTGGATGAGGCGCGTCTGGCGCCCGCCGATCGTCCTGTCCTCGCGGCCGTCCGGTTGCCCGCGCACTATCCGGTCACACCGGCGGATGCATCGGTGGCCGTAGCGTCCGCGGCGCTGCATGCCGCCCTGGCGCGCGGAGAGCGGCTGTTGCAGCTTCGGTTGACAGACGAGCCCGTCGAGGCGACGCGCGGGCTGGCTGCATCGATACAGGACGATCTGCGCCGCTTCGGCGCCACGCTGCTGCTCAATCGCGATATCGAGGGTGCGCTGCGGCTGGGATCGGGCGTGGGTGTGCACCTCTCGTCCGCCCAGTTGCGCTCGCTGCCCGAGCGACCGTTGCCGCTGGGGCAGGTCGTCGGTGCTTCCTGCCACGACGCCGAAGAGCTGACGCTGGCCTCCCGGCTGGGATGCGACTTCGCGACGCTGTCGCCGGTCTTGCCGACGCGCAGTCATCCGGATGCCGAACCGATGGGCTGGCCGCGGTTTGCGCGGCTCGCGGAAGCCGCTTCGTTACCGGTTTATGCCTTGGGTGGGCTGGGACCGGATGATGTGGCCGACGCTCGGATGCATGCGGGGCAGGGTGTAGCGGGGATTCGCGGGTTTTTGTGATTGCGGCATCGGGCGTTCTTGCCCGCAGCCACATCGCGCGCAAGGCGCGCTCCTACAGGTAGGAGCGCGCCTTGCGCGCGATGCTGTTATTTCGATTTCAGCCGAGCCACGAGGGCCTGCAGCACCGCCTGCGTCTCATCACCAAAGAAGTCGTCGATAAACCCCGGATCGAGCAGATCGGTGGTGTCGCCCCATACCTCCAGCAGATCCGCCCGCGCAATGGCACGCGTGCGCAGCATCGCCTTCGGCGGCAGCTTCAATAGCTCGCCAAGCCAGATCACGGCACGCTGCACGACCTGCTCGACCGCGGAAAGCTCGTCCACCAGGCCGATCGCATGGGCCTCCTCCGCATCCACCATCGTGCCGGATACCAGCAAGCGCTCCGCACGATACGTGCCGACGATGCGCCGCATCGCGAACTGAATCGGCTCGGGCACGGACAGGCCGACCTGAACCTCGTTCAGACCGATCTTGTAGATGCCATGCGCCATGATCCGGTAGTCGCAGAACAGCGCGAGCACCGCGCCGCCCGCCGGGCTGTGGCCGGTGATCGCCGCCACGGTCGGCACCGGCGAGGACGCGATGGCGCCGCAGAGGGCGAAAAACGCGTTCCAGAAATCGGTGACACCCGCGCGATCGCGCTGAAGCAGGGAAGGGACGTCGACGCCCGCCGAAAAGATGCCCTGCGCGCCGGACAGCACGATGCCGCGCGCACCGTTGCCGGGCGCGGCGGCGACGGCCTCGTGCAAGGCCTGCACGAGGCCGGTGTCGAGCGCATTGACCGGCGCGCGCGCCAGGCGGATCTCGTGGATACCGCCGTCGTGCGGAAGAATATCGAGCATCGTCGTATCTCCTCTTACTTCACGTCGCCGGGCGACCAGGTGTAGCGCAGCGTGTAATCGAGCGTGGCTGAACCGTTCGCCGGCACGTCCACGTCGAACTCGAGCCCGTCGGGCGTGTTCTTCGTCGGCTTGACAGACGACGAGACGACCGTCCATGCGCGCCAGCGGGCGGGGTGCTCGCGCAGAGTCACGGTGCGCTTCGTATCGCCCGCATTGGTCAGGACGATCCGTGTGCCCTCGTCGATCCGCCGCTCCGTGTCACTCGCGGCGAAGGAGGTCTGTTCGCGCTTTGCCGTCAGGTCGAAGGCATTGCCGAGCGTGATCGTTGCATCCTTGTTTTTAGGCGTGTCGTCCAGCCGCCCCTCGCCCAGCAATTCGGCGTTGCCATCGCGGTCGACGGTCAGTACACGGACGTACCCGGCCGGCAGCGCATCGAACGCCTTGAAACCCACGGTGGAGACGATCGGCGTGCCCTCCGGCGGCTGACCGATGTCTCGTTCCATCCGCGGACGCGAGTTGTAGTAGCGTATGCCCGTGTCGTAGACCGCCTTGCGCTCGCACGCCAGCGTGCGACTGTCGTAGAGCGGAGTCTGCGTGACACTGCCATCGGGCAGATCCACCGCCGCCGGCAGCGTGTACGTGCGCAGATCGCCGAGCGTAGCCTGCTGGGGCGCGGCATCCTTCATGGCCATGGGAGCCGGTGCCGCGGCGGCGCGGGCCATGAACATCTTCGGCTGAGGCGCGGATTTCGCCCGGTTGGCGTCGCCGGCGACGAGCTTGAGCGAGACGTCCTTCCAGTCGCGTCCGCTTCGGTTCGCGATGCTGGCGGCGGCGTCGAAAGTCATCTTGCAGGTGTCGCCCGGTGCCAGCGTCGCCACATAGGCGCCGCGCCAGCCAAGGCCGGAGGTAGGGTAGTCGAGATGGGCGGTGCTGCTGCCCGCCGCCGACCCCGCAACGCGCACCTGCAGGGTCGAGCCGCGGACGAAGTCGGTAGCGTCGGCGGCGCGCAGGGCGGCGTAGTTCCGGATCAGGCTGGCCTGTCCGCTGGCTTCGCGGATGACCAGCGCATCGCCGCCGCGGACGAGGACGCCGCTGGCGATGGTCTGGCCGCCGTCACCGATGGCAGTGACGTTGCGGCCCACGAGGCCGGCGACCGCACCGTCGAAGCCCTGACCCAGGAGCAGGCGCTGCGAGACCACGCGGGTGTCCTTGTCGGGGAAGCGCAGGGAAAGCGCTTCGCTGTCGAGGGCGGAGGGCAGCCCGTCGATGGCGAGATCCTGCGTGCCACCCTTCAGGTCGAAGACGCGACGTTCGTGGACGACGGCGTAGCCGTCGGCGGACACAGCATCGCCGTTGGTCGCGAACAGCTGGTCGCCATCGGCGCGGTACAGCGTGAGCGAGGTGCGCTCACCCGCGGCGAAGGCGGGGAAGGCGACAGCACTGGCGATCGCCAGGACAAGGATGCGACGCGACATGATTCATTCTCTCCATGATTGCCCACGCGGATCATACCGGGGAGAAGTGAACCAGGGCTGCTACATCACCCCGCGGCATCCCGGACCGCCTGCGGAATCGGCACGGGCCGACCGGTCTTCGGATTGATCCAGACCATGGTGACGCTGCCGTCGCAATGGATCTTCGTCGCGTCGTCGCTGGTCACGATCCGGTGACCCACCGTCATGGAACTGGTACCGATCCGGTTGACGTACAGCTCAATCTGGATGTCCGCCGGCCATTCGATCGGCAGGCGGTAGTTCAGTTCGCTGTGCGCCATCACCGGCGCGCCGTCCTCGCCGTGCCACGTGTCCGGGAGCTGCTGCAGCCACTTGATGCGGGCCTCCTGCAGATAAACCAGATAGTTGGCGTTGTTGACGTGGTTGTACGCGTCCAGATCCTGCCAACGGACCTCCATCGGTGTGATGAAGAGTGGCGTCGGTGCGGGCGGGTTCGAGGCTTCGGTGGTCATGCGCGTTTCTTCTTTTTCGCGGCCGGGGCGGCCTTTGCCGTGGAGGTCTTGGCAGGTGCTTTCGTGGCGGCGGCGGTTTTCGCAGCGGCCTTGGCGGGCGCCTTGCCGACAGGAACCTTGCCGGCCGCTGGCTTCGCCGTAGCTGATTTCGCCGTCGCGCGCGCCGGTTTGAGGTGTGTCTTCAGGAACCGTCCCGTGTGCGACTCCGCCGTCGCGGCCACCGTTTCAGGCGTGCCGCTGACCAGGATGCGTCCACCGCCGGCACCCCCTTCGGGACCCAGGTCGACCAGCCAGTCGGCTGTCTTGATCACGTCGAGGTTGTGCTCGATGACCACCACGGTGTTGCCGTGGTCGACCAGCTTGTGCAGCACCTCGAGCAGCTGTTCGATGTCGTGGAAATGCAGGCCCGTGGTCGGTTCGTCGAGGATGTACAGCGTGCTGCCCGTGTCGCGCTTGGACAGCTCCTTCGACAGTTTGACGCGCTGCGCTTCGCCGCCGGAGAGCGTGGTCGCGCTCTGGCCGAGCTTGATGTAATCCAGGCCTACCGCGCGCAGGGTTTCGAGCTTGCGCGCGATCACGGGCACGTTCTCGAACAGCTTGAACGCGTCTTCCACCGTCATGCCGAGAACGTCGGCGATGGTGTGGCCCTTGTAGAGGACCTCCAGCGTCTCGCGGTTGTAGCGCTTGCCGTGGCAGACGTCGCAGGGCACATACACGTCCGGCAGGAAGTGCATCTCGACCTTGATCATGCCGTCGCCTTCGCAGGCTTCGCATCGGCCACCGCGGACATTGAAGCTGAAACGGCCCGCCTGGTAACCGCGCTGACGCGACTCCGGCACCTGCGCATAGAGCTCGCGCAGCGGCGTGAACAGCCCGGTATACGTCGCCGGGTTGGACCGCGGCGTGCGGCCGATCGGTGACTGGTCGATATCGACGACCTTGTCGAACAGCTCCAGGCCCTCGATGGACTCGTGCGCAGCCGGCTGCTCGCCCGCACCGTTGAGTTCCATCGCGGCAAGGCGATAGAGCGTGTCGTTGATCAACGTCGACTTGCCCGAACCGGACACGCCGGTAACGCACGTAAACGTACCGACGGGGATGCGCACATCCACGTCCTTGAGGTTGTTGCCGCTCGCGCCCTTGAGTTCGAGCCACTTGTCGTCGCGCGCTTCGCGGCGCTTCTTAGGGACTTCGATGCCGCGCTCGCCCGTGAGGTACTTCGCCGTCACCGACGCCGGGTTGGCGAGCACCTGCTCGAGCGTGCCTTCGGCGACGATGTGACCGCCATGCACGCCGGCGCCGGGGCCGATGTCGAGCAGGTGGTCGGCCGCGCGGATCGCGTCCTCGTCATGCTCGACGACGATCACGGTATTGCCCAGGTCGCGCAGGCGGGTCAGGGTGCCCAGCAGGCGTTCGTTGTCGCGCTGATGCAGGCCGATCGACGGCTCGTCGAGCACGTACATTACGCCGACGAGACCGGCGCCGATCTGGCTGGCCAGTCGGATGCGCTGGGCTTCACCGCCGGACAGGGAATCGGCCTGACGGTCGAGCGTGAGGTAGTTGAGGCCGACGTCGTTGAGGAAGGTCAGCCGCTCGCGGATTTCCTTCACGATCTTGACCGCGATCTCGCCGCGCCAGCCGGGCAGCTTGAGCCCTTCGAAGAAGGCCAGCGCACGGTCGATCGCGAGCGACGTCAGTTCGGGAATCGCGTGGTCCGCGACGAACACGTTGCGGGCCGAGGGATTCAGACGCTGGCCGCCGCAATCCGGGCAGGGGTGATCGGCGATGTAACGCGCCAGTTCCTCGCGGACGGCGGCGGACTCGGTCTCGCGATACCGGCGCTCGAGATTCGGCAGGATGCCCTCGAACTTGTGCTCGCGGGTGACCTTGCCGCCACGCTCGGTGATATAGCGGAACGGAATGACTTCCTTGCCCGAGCCGTTTAGTACGGCGTTCTGCACCGACTTCGGCAGCTCGCGCCACGGCGTCTCGGGATCGAAGCCGTAGTGCTTGGCCAGCGAGACGATCAGCTGGAAGTAATGCGCATTGCGGCGGTCCCAGCCACGCACGGCACCGCCGGCCAGACTGAGCTCCGGATGGCCGACCACGCGCGTGCCGTCGAACACCTGGGTCACGCCCAGGCCGTCGCAGGTCGGGCAGGCGCCGACGGGAGAATTGAACGAGAACAGGCGCGGCTCGAGCTCCGGCAGCGAGTAGTCGCACATCGGGCAGGAGAAGCGCGACGAGAACAGCTGCTCGTCGGCTTTCTTGTCGTCCATGTCGACGAGGACGACGATGCCGTCGCCCAGGCGCAGGGCGGTCTCGAACGACTCCGCGAGGCGCTGCTTGATGTCGTCGCGCGGACGGAAGCGGTCGATCACGGCTTCGATGGTGTGCTTCTGACGCAGCGTCAGCGGCGGCACGGCGTCGAGGTCGTAGACCTCACCGTCCACGCGGGCACGGACGAAGCCCTGGGCGCGCAACTGGTCGAAGACCTGCACATGCTCGCCCTTGCGCTCGCGGATGACCGGGGCCAGCAACATCCAGCGCTTCTCGGGATCGAGCGCCATGGCCGTGTCCACCATCTGGCTGACCGTCTGGGCCTCCAGCGGAATGCCGTGATTCGGGCAGCGGGGCGTACCGACCCGCGCGTAGAGCAGGCGCAGATAGTCGTACACCTCGGTGATCGTACCGACGGTGGATCGGGGGTTGTGGGAGGTCGACTTCTGCTCGATCGAGATGGCCGGAGAGAGGCCTTCGATCGTGTCCACGTCGGGCTTTTCCATCATCGAGAGGAACTGCCGCGCATAGGCGGACAGTGACTCGACGTAGCGACGCTGGCCTTCGGCATAGATCGTGTCGAAAGCCAGCGAGGATTTACCCGAACCGGACAGCCCCGTGATGACAATGAGCTTGTCACGGGGCAGGTCGAGGTCGATGTTCTTGAGATTGTGCGTGCGGGCGCCGCGGATGCGTATGCTGTCCATGTGCCGACATAAATGGGGGAAGCCCCCGACTATACCAAGGGTTTTTCGCCTTCATTCGGCGTCGACTTTTGACGGTTCATCACATTTGTTATTCCCAACGGGTCGGGGCTGCCGAAGGTGGGTCTGCACGATGGCGGAGGTCGGCTACCATGGCCTCCACCCCGGGGAGGGGCGAGTCACCCATCCGAAGAGGAAACACGCATGCGTAAGTGGACAGGGATCGCGGCCGGCCTGATGCTGGCGGCTTGTACGGGTCAGGCGTTCGCCGCGGCGCCGACCGAGCAGCAGGTGCGCCAGCTGATGGACGTGGTCGGCATGGGCCGGATGCTCAGCCAGATGAACAGCCAGATGGCGGGCGTGATGCAGAGCGCCCTTCCGTGCGTGCCGGCCAGCTACTGGCAGGGCTTTGTCGACGCCAACGCGACCAACCAGCTGATCGGCCGCATGGTGCCGGTCTATCAGAAGCACTTCACTTCCGAAGATATCGACGGCCTGCTCAAGTTCTACCGTTCGCCGCTCGGTCAGAAGGTGATCACGCAGATGCCGGCGACCATGGCCGAGGGCATGCAGATCGGTAAGCAGTGGGGTCAGGAGCGCGGCCAGCAGATGATCGCCCAGCTGCAGACGCAGGGCACCCTGAATCCGCAGGGCCAGTGCCCGGCCAGCGGTGCGGCCGCCAAGCCCGCGCCCGCACCGCCCGCCGCCACAAAGAAAAAATAAGCCGCCTACGCCGTAGGAGCGCGCCCCGCTAAGCGGTAGGAGCGCGCCCCGCGCGCGAACCCTCAGGCCCGCCCCGGCGAACGATGCATTGCACACCATCAAGCCGGCTGTCCGGTCTCACGAAGCGGCTTAGGCTTCGAGCCGGACGTTCCCGGCGGGTCGCGCACGGGGTGCGCTCCTACAGTAAGTCTATGCCAGGCAAGGTTTTTTCGATTTTGCTGCCGATCAGGCCCTGCTGCACCCTTTCTCCCTTAACCACCTGATTGACCTTGCCTTTTCCCCTTGGCTATAATTCGCAGTTCGCACGACCCGTAACACCCTAAAAAGAACTACATAAACAGCAACAGGAAATAACCATGAGCTACGCAGTCATCAAGACCGGTGGCAAGCAGTATCGTGTGATGGCGGGCGAAATCCTGCGCGTCGAACTGCTCACCGCTGAAGTCGATTCCACCGTCCAGTTCGACCAGGTCCTCCTGGTGGGCGAAGGCGAGTCGATCACCGTCGGCGCCCCGCTGGTCGCCGGTGCCACCGTCAGCGCGAAGATTCGCGCCCACGGCCGCGCGGATAAGATCCGCATCGTCAAGTTCCGTCGTCGTAAGCACTACAAGCGTACGCAGGGACATCGTCAGCATTACACCGAAATCGAGATCACGGGCATCAACGCCTGATCTGCCGGAGGATATGAGTCATGGCACATAAGAAAGGCGTAGGTTCCAGCCGTAACGGTCGCGATTCGAACCCGAAGTATCTCGGTGTGAAGATCTATGGCGGCCAGGCTGTTGAAGCCGGCAACATCATCGTTCGTCAGCGCGGTACCAAGTTCCACGCTGGCGTGGGCGTCGGCCTCGGCCGCGACCACACCCTGTTCGCGCTGGTCGATGGCACGGTTGCCTTCAAGACCCGTGGCGACAAGGGTCGCAAGTTCGTCGACGTCGTCCAGGCGTAAGCCTTTCCCGACGCGATAACGAAGGCCCCGCCCACGGCGGGGCTTTTCGTTTGTAAAGCGGCATCACTTCTTCACCCAGGTTCCCCTTCCATGAAATTCGTCGACGAAGCGCAAATCAGAGTCTCGGCCGGTGACGGCGGCAACGGCTGCGTCAGCTTCCGTCGAGAGAAATTCATTCCCTTCGGTGGGCCGGATGGCGGTGACGGTGGCAGCGGTGGTTCCGTCTGGCTGGTGGCCGACGAGGGCCTCAACACCCTGGTCGATTTCCGTCACATGCGTTCCTTCAAGGCCAAGCGCGGCCAGGCGGGCATGGGCAGTCAGATGTACGGTAAGGGCGCCGACGATGTCGATGTCCGCGTGCCTGTCGGCACCATCATCATCAACGTCGACACCGACGAAGTCATTGGCGATCTCACGGCTCATGGCCAGCGTCTGAAGGTGGCGCAGGGTGGTCGTGGCGGTCTGGGCAATATCCATTTCAAGAGCTCGGTCAACCGTGCTCCGCGCAAGTTCACGCCAGGTACGCCGGGTGAGGTTCGCGACATCAAGCTCGAGCTGCGTCTGCTCGCGGATGTCGGCCTGCTGGGCTTCCCCAACGCCGGCAAGAGCACCTTCATCCGTGCGGTATCGGCGGCTACGCCGCGCGTGGCGGATTATCCGTTCACGACGCTGCACCCGAACCTGGGTGTCGTGCGCATCGGTACCGACCAGAGCTTCGTGATCGCCGATATTCCCGGCATCATCGAGGGTGCGGCCGACGGCGCCGGCCTCGGCATCCAGTTCCTGCGTCACGTATCGCGTACCAGCCTGCTGCTGCATGTGGTCGACATCCAGCCGATCGACGGCTCGGATCCGGTGGAGCAGGTGCGTACGATCGAAAAAGAACTCGCCAATTTCGATGCCGAGCTGGTCGAGCGTCCGCGCTGGCTGGTAATCAACAAGTCGGACGTCGTTGATGACGAGGACGAGCTGAAGGCGAAAGTCGACGAGATCATCGCGCGTCTGGAATGGACGGCGCCGTGGTTCGTGGTCTCGGCAGCTGGCGAGATCGGTACGCGTGATGTGTGCCTGCAGGTGCAGCAGTTCTTCGATGCTGAGCGGGCGAAGCAGCGCGATCGCAGCGAAGAGCGCGATGACGTGAGGCTGCGCGGGGAATAAAAGGCAATGCGGGCTTAATGAGCCCGCCCGACCTGTAGGAGCGCGCGCTGCGCGCGAGCTCTTCACCGGGCGCCGGAAGATTGCACGCCAGCGCCCGGCGCTCGGCCTCAAAAGATGTCGCGCGCGGGGCGCGCTCCTACAGGAAGCAAGAAACGGGGAAACAAAAAAGCCGGCGTAAGCCGGCTTTTCTGCAAACAGCGATGTCGCGCAGGCATTACGCCAGGTCGCGGATTTTCGCGTTCAGGCGGCTCTTGTGGCGAGCAGCCTTGTTCTTGTGGATCAGGCCGCGGGCAGCGTAACGATCCATCACCGGCACGGCGATGGCGTACGCGCTGACTGCGCCAGCCTTATCCTTGGCGTCGATCGCCTTGACGACCTTCTTCAGTGCGGAACGCACCATGGAACGCGCGCTGACGTTGCGCAGACGGCGCTGCTCCGACTGACGCGCACGCTTCTTCGCGGACTTGATGTTGGCCAAGGTGAAGCTCCAGAGTTCGGTTGGTTTTAAGAAAGACGCCCATTTTGATGCCAAACGCCGGGCGCGTCAATAGCTTAGAGCCCGCACGGGCGTACCCGACGGGTGATCGGGCGAGGCGCCCGGGAATTTCCAGACGGCGGACTGTCCTCCGCCGGGGGCGCGCTGTCAAACTAGGGGTTTGGTCCAGCCTCCAAGGCAGCCCCTCCCCGGATGAAAACCCCCAGCCTTCTTCGCGGCATGCTCTCCTTCAGCAGCATGACCATGGTGTCCCGCGTGCTCGGTCTGGTGCGGGACATGGCGATCAGCCATTCCTTCGGCGCCAACGCCGCGACCGACGCCTTCTGGGTCGCGTTCCGCATCCCGAACTTCATGCGCCGCCTGTTCGCCGAGGGCTCCTTCTCGACCGCGTTCGTGCCGGTTTTCACCGAGGTCAAGGAAACACGTACGCATGAGGACCTGAAAGACCTTATGGCGAAAACCTCCGGCACGCTGGGCGGCATCCTGCTCATCGTGGTGGCGCTGGGTGTGATCTTCGCGCCCCAGGTGACGGCGTTGTTTTCGCCGGGCGCGGTGGATGACCCCGCGAAATTCGGCCTCACCGTCGACCTCCTGCGGCTGACGTTTCCGTTTCTCCTGTTCGTCTCGCTGACGGCGCTGAGTGGCGGCGCGCTCAACAGCTTCCATCGTTTCGGCCTGCCGGCCCTGACGCCGGTAATTCTCAACTTGTGCATGATCGGCGGTGCCCTCTGGCTGGCGCCGCATCTGCATACGCCGATCATGGCGATGGGCTGGGCGATCCTGATCGCGGGCTTCCTGCAGCTGGTGTTCCAGTTGCCGACGCTGCGCCGCCTGGATCTGTTGTCCATGCCGCGCTGGGGCTGGAAGTCGCCGGATGTGCGCCGGATCATGACCCTGATGGTGCCGACGCTGTTCGGCTCGTCGGTGGCTCAGATCAATCTTCTGCTGGACACCGTGATCGCGTCGCTGCTGATCGCCGGTTCGCAGAGCTGGTTGTCCCAGGCCGACCGGTTTCTCGAGCTTCCCCTGGGCGTTTTCGGCGTGGCGCTGGGCACGGTCATCCTGCCTTCGCTGTCACGCCACCATGTGGCCACCGACAAGGGTGGCTTCTCCCGGGCACTGGACTGGGGTCTGCGTACGACGCTGCTGATCGCGGTGCCGGCCATGTTCGCGTTGATGCTCCTGTCGTTCCCCCTCGTGGCGACGCTGTTCCAGAACGGCCGTTTCACCGCCTTCGATACCAAGATGGCCTCGATGTCGATCACCGCGCTGAGCTTCGGCCTGCCGGCCTTCGCCCTGGTCAAGGTGGTGCTGCCCGCGTTCTACGCGCGCAAGGACACGAAGACACCCGTCCGCGCGGGCGTCGCGTCGCTCGTTGCCAACATGGTCTTCAATGTCGGCTTCCTTGCCCTCCTGTTCTTCCTCTGGGCGACGCCGGAGCAGAAGGCCGGGTCGTGGATGGCGGCGCTCGCCGCCATCCCGGGTCTGCACATGGCGCTGGGCATGGCCAGCGCTCTGGCCAGCTACCTCAACCTTGCGCTGCTCTGGCGCTGGCTGGGTAAGGCCGGCGTATACACCCGCCAGCCGGGCTGGGGCCGGCATATCGCGCGGCTGGCCGTCGCCTGCGGGGTGATGATCGCGGTGCTGCTGACCGGCCTGCATATCTGGCCGGAATGGAGTGGCGTGGAGAAGTGGGTGCGCGTCTGGCGCCTGGCCATCCTGGTGGTGGCAGGGGGCGGGGCCTACGTGGCGGCCTTGTTCGCCCTCGGATTCCGTCTGCGCGACCTGCGCGCGCGTTGAGCGGTTCGTCCGGGGTCTCCGCGTCGCATTGTGCGGCGCAATGGGGCCGCTATACTGGCCCGATGGCTTTTATTCCGCATCGATTCCAGGGCGCTCACGCATGACGCTGCGACTGCACCGCGACGTCGACGGACCGTGTCTCGCCCCCCAGGGCAGCGTGGTGGCGATCGGCGCCTTCGACGGCCTACATCTCGGCCACCAGGCCATCCTCGCCGAGGTCCGGACACGGGCTGAGGCGAAGGGCCTCACGCCGGCCGTCATCTCCTTCGAGCCACTGCCGCGCGCCTTCTTTTCGAAGGAGCCGGTGCCACGTCTGTCCGGCGTCCGCGAAAAAGCGGAGGGCATGACCGCCGCCGGTATCGCCGAACTTCTGTCCCTTCGCTTCGACGAAGCGCTGACCCAGATGTCCGCCGAGGATTTTGTCCGCCGCGTCATCGTCGGCCGGCTGGCTGCCCGTGAAGTCTGGGTGGGCGAAGACTTCCGCTTCGGTCACCGCCGCGGCGGCGACTTCGCCCTCCTGCGGTCGATGGGTGACGAACTGGGCTTTACCGCGCACGCGGTCTCGCCGGTGATGGTCGAGGGCGAACGCGTGTCTTCCAGCAAGGTGCGCACCCTGCTGGCGGAAAGCCGCTTCGCCGACGCCGCGACTCTGCTCGGACGGCCCTTCATCATCGAAGGCCATGTCGAGCACGGTAAGCAGCTGGGCCGTACGCTCGGTTATCCCACCGCCAACGTGCACCTGCCCGAGCGGGTCAGTCCCGTGCGCGGAATTTTCGCCGTGCGCATCGGGGTGGGCGAGGGCCCCTGCAGCTGGCCCGGCGTGGCCAGCCTGGGCGTCCGCCCGACGGTGAACGAGGTGGCGGAGCCGTTGCTCGAAGCGCACCTGTTCGACTTTTCCGGCGACCTCTACGGTATGCGCATCGCGGTGGAGTTCGTCCGGAAACTGCGTGACGAAGAAAAATTCGGCGGCCTCGACGCCCTGATCGCGCAAATGCGCCAGGACGAGATCGCCGCCCGGCAGGCCCTTGGCATGAACCCCATACTTGTCGATGCATGACGGAACGCGCCTGACGCGCGTCCGCCCCGAAACCCACGGTTGCCAGCGATGACCCAGGATTACAAAAACACCATCAATCTGCCGCAGACGGACTTCCCGATGCGCGGCGACCTTCCCAAGCGCGAGCCGACCTGGCTCGCCACGTGGGAGCGTGTGGGCCGCTATGCGCAGATCCAGGCGAAGGCCGCGGGTCGCGACAAGGTGTTCGTGCTGCACGACGGCCCGCCCTATGCCAACGGCGCCATTCACCTGGGCCACGCGGTCAACAAGGTGCTGAAGGACGTCGTCGTCAAGTCGAAGCTGATGGCCGGTTACCGCGCCCCGTACGTGCCGGGCTGGGACTGCCACGGCCTGCCGATCGAAATCGCCATCGAAAAGAAATTCGGCAAGGCGGGCGACAAGCTCGACGCCGCCGCGTTCCGGCAGAAATGCCGCGAGTACGCGATGGCGCAGATCGACCTGCAGCGCGCCGACTTCAAGCGTCTGGGTGTGCTCGGCGACTGGGAAAAGCCGTACCGCACCCTCGACTTCACCTATGAGGCCGACATGATCCGCGCGCTGGCGCGGATCGTCGATAACGGCCATGTCGTGCGCGGCGCCAAGCCCGTGTACTGGTGCTTCGACTGCGGTTCCGCACTGGCCGAGGCGGAGATCGAATACGCCGAGCGCACGTCGCCGGCCGTCGATGTCGCCTACGACGCCGTGTACCCGAAAGACCTCGGTGCCGAGTTTGGCGTCGACGTGGGCGACGCCATCGTCGCCGTGCCCATCTGGACGACGACGCCGTGGACGCTGCCGTCCAGCCAGGCCGTGTCGCTGGGTGGCGAGATCGAATACTCGCTGGTCGAAGGCCCGTCGCGCGATGGCAAGCGGGTGCTGCTGGTGATCGCCTCGGCGCTCGCCGCGAAGGCGCTCGCCCGTTATGGCGTCGAAACCGCCACCGTGCTCGGCCACGTCCAGGGCGCCGTGCTCGAGAACAAGCCGCTGCGTCATCCGTTTTACGACAAACAGGTGCCGGTCATCCTCGGCGATCACGTGTCGGACGAAGACGGTACCGGCGCGGTGCACACCTCGCCGGACCACGGCGCGGAAGATTTCGCCGTTGGCCAGAACTACGGCATCGGCACGCTCAACTATGTCGACGGTCGCGGTGTGTATCGTGCCGACCTGCCGTTGATCGGCGACGTGTCGCTCGCTGGCACGCACATCTGGAAGGCCAACGACCAGATCGTCGAGCTGCTGCGCGGCCATGGCGTTTTGCTCGCTTTCGCCAAACTCACGCACAGCTATCCGCACTGCTGGCGCCACAAGACGCCGGTGATCTACCGCGCCACGCCGCAGTGGTTCATCGGCATGGAAACGGCCGGCCTGCGCAAGACCGCGCTGAGCTCGATCAAGTCCGTGCGCTGGGTGCCGGGCTGGGGCGAAGAGCGCATCGCCGGTATGGTCGATGGGCGTCCCGACTGGTGCATCTCGCGTCAGCGCACGTGGGGCGTGCCGATCACGCTGTTCATCGACAAGAACACGCATGAGCCGCATCCGGACTCCGTCGCGCTGATGGAGAAAGTCGCGAAGAAGGTCGCGCAGGAGGGCATCGACTGCTGGTTCACGCTGGATCCGCGCGAGCTGATCGGCGACGACGCGGACAACTACGAGAAAGTGACCGACGTGCTCGACGTCTGGTTCGACTCGGGTACCAGTCACTTCGCCGTGATCGGCGCGCGTCCTGAACTGCAGGCGGGTGACGCGAGCGAATACAAGGTCATGTATCTCGAGGGCTCGGATCAGCATCGCGGCTGGTTCCAGTCGTCGCTGCTCACGTCGGCGGCCATCCACGGCCGCGCGCCATACGACCATGTGCTCACCCACGGCTTCACCGTGGACGCGCAGGGCCGCAAGATGTCCAAGTCGCTGGGCAACGGCATCGAGCCGCAGGACATCATGAAGACCCTCGGCGCGGACATCCTGCGTCTGTGGATCTGCTCGACCGATTACCGCAACGAGATGTCGCTCTCGGACGAGATCCTGAAGCGCGTGGCGGACACGTATCGTCGCATCCGCAACACGGTTCGTTTTCTGCTCGGCAACCTCGATGGCTTCGATCCGGACAAGCACCTGCTTGCCACGGACGCGTGCCTCGATCTGGATCGCTGGGCGGTGCAGCAGGCGGCCGATACGCAGGCGGCGATCGTTGCCGCGTACGAGCGTTACGACTTCCCGGAGATCGTGCAGCGCGTGCAGAACTTCTGCACCACCGAACTGGGCGCGCTTTATCTGGACATCACCAAGGACCGGCTCTACACGATGCCGACCGACAGCCGCGGTCGCCGCAGCGCACAGAGTGCGATGTATCGCATCGCGGAGGCGATGGTCCGCTGGCTCACCCCGATCTTGACGTTCACGGCGGAAGAAGCCTGGGCGCAGCTGCCTGGTTCGCGTGACGAATCGCCGCTGTTCGAGACCTGGTACGAGGGTCTGGACACGCATCAGGACGGTGAAACGCGCGGCTGGTGGGGCAAGCTGCTCGCCATTCGCGAGACCGCGTCGCGCGCGCTCGAGGGCATGCGCAAGGCCGGCCAGATCGGCGCGTCGCTGGACGCGACCCTGACGCTGCACGCGGACAAGGAAACCCAGGTCGCTCTGGCTGCGTCGGCTCCGGAGCTGCGGTTCTTCTTCATCACCTCGGCGGTCACGCTGGCGGACCTCGAGGGTCGGCCGGCCTCGGCCGAGCGCGTCGAGCTCGAGGGGGCGGAGGTGTATGTCGCCGCCGCGGTCAGCGAGGACGTGAAGTGCATCCGTTGCTGGCACCATCGTCCCGACGTCGGTGTCGACCCGGCTCACCCGGAGATCTGCGGTCGCTGCGTCGAGAACGTCACGGGGCAGGGCGAAGATCGCCGCTGGTTCTGACGAGCCCGCCCGACCCGAACCACCCGTGCCGCCACCCTGGCGGCGCGGGACGCTCCGCTTCACATGGCTGAATGCATGACTGTACGTCCCAAACCGAACGCCTTGTCCTGGCTCTGGCTAGCCGCCGCCATGATCGTGCTCGACCAGCTGAGCAAGTGGTGGGCCCTCACGGCTCTGCAGCCGGCCGAGACACCGCATCCGGTGATCCCCGGCATCCTGAACTGGACGCTGACCTTCAACACCGGCGCCGCATTCAGCTTCCTGGCGGACAGTGCCGGGTGGCAGCGCTGGTTCTTCGTCGTCCTGGCCGCCGTCATCAGCGGCACGCTGGGCGTCTGGCTGTCGCGTACGCCGCGGAACGACTGGCGCACGGCGCTGCCGCTGGCCCTGATCGTCGGTGGGGCGCTCGGTAACGTCATCGACCGCCTCCATGCGGCCAAGGTCACCGATTTCATCCAGGTATTCATCGGCAGCTATCCCTTTCCGGTCTTCAATGTCGCGGATTCGTCCATCTGCGTGGGCGCGGCGGCCCTGATCGTGTTCAGCCTGTTCAGCGGCCCGCAGAAGCCCGACGTGCGATAATCGCGGGGTCCGGCGGCTTCGGCCGCCACCGCTCATCTCGAGGTCCCCTTGGACATCCTTCTCGCCAATCCCCGTGGTTTCTGCGCCGGCGTCGATCGTGCCATCGCGATCGTGGAGCGCGCCCTGGAGTCATACGGCGCCCCGATCTACGTCCGCCATGAAGTCGTCCACAATCGGTTCGTGGTCGAGCGCCTGCGCGCCGATGGCGCCGTGTTCGTGGAAGAGCTGGACGAAGTGCCCGACGGCTCCACGGTGATCTTCAGCGCGCACGGCGTGCCCAAGGCCGTCCGTGAGGAAGCCGACCGCCGCGCCCTGAATGTTTTCGACGCTACGTGCCCCTTGGTTACCAAGGTGCACATGGAGGTCGCGCGGCTCGGCCGCGCCGGTCACGACGTCATCCTGATCGGTCACGCCGGTCACCCGGAAGTGCAGGGCACGATGGGCCAGTGGAACCGCGCGAACGCGGGTCGTATCTATCTGGTCGAGTCGGTCGAGGATGTCGCCGATCTCTCGCCGTCGCAGCCCGACAAGCTCGCCTTCGTCACGCAGACCACGCTCTCGGTGGACGACACCATCGCCATCATCGCGGCGCTGCGTGCGAAGTTCGTCGCCATCGAAGGTCCGCGCAAGGACGACATCTGTTACGCGACGCAGAACCGGCAGGACGCCGTGCGCCGTCTCGCCGACGCCGTGGATCTGGTGCTCGTGGTCGGTTCGATCAACAGCTCCAACTCCAATCGGCTGAAAGAGCTGGCGGAGAAGCAGGGCGTCACCTCCTACCTGATTGACGGCGCCGAGCACATCGATCGCCAGTGGCTCGAGGGCACGACCCGCATCGGTGTCACCGCGGGCGCGTCCGCCCCCGAGAAACTGGTGCAGGAAGTGATCGCGCGTCTGCAGTCGTGGGGCGCGGGCAGCGTGCGTGAGCTGGACGGTGAAGCCGAAAACATCACCTTCGCGCTGCCGAAGGAACTGCGTCTGGCCAGTTGAGGGCTTGCGCCTCGGGCCAAGCTTCCCTAGAATTCCGCTTCTCGCCGGAATAGCTCAGTTGGTAGAGCGCGTCATTCGTAATGATGAGGTCGTAGGTTCGATTCCTATTTCCGGCACCATGATTTCTCCCGAACTGCCGCCGAGCGGTTCCGGGGACAGCAAAAAACCCGCTGATGCGGGTTTTTTTGTGCCTGCATGACCCGCGCCGCCTGCGCGGGGCTTATGCGGCGAGGCGCGGTTCGTTCGAGAGATAGCGCAGACCGATCGCCAGCGCCATGTCATAGCTGGCCATGGTGTTGCCCGGTACCACGACACTTGCCAGGCAGGGATGGCCGGGGACGAGTTCCGACGCATCCGATGCATCGCTGTCGTCGTGCACCTCGATGTAGGGCACGGGTAACGCGGCCAGCGCATCGCGCAGCTGAGCGACATCGCCGTCGGGTACGTCGTTGGCGTCGACATCGATCAGCACCAGGTCCGCATGGTCGGATGCCGATCGCCCGATATGACCCGTCAGCTCGGGAAAGTCGCTGCACGGACGCCACAGCAGGTCGACGCCCGAAGCCTGAGCACGCTCCCACAAACGCCACATGGCGTTCTCGGCGCATGTGGCGTTGGTGGGCCCGTGACGCGGTGCGGTGATCACGACGATCGACATCGGTGGCGACTCCATGGAGGGGAGGCCAGTATCCGGGCGTCGTGCGTAAAAACGCTGCGCGAGTGGGGCGCTTTTCGGGTAACGACGTCGTAAAGATTACGTCCGCTGCCTGACCATCTCGTCATTGAACTGCTTGAAGAAGCCGTCGAACTTGCCGCTTGCTTCGGCGAACCGCAACGGCTTGACCCGCTCGACCAGGATCTCGTGCGCGTCCGGCTGCGATTCGATCAGAGTCATGACTTCGGCGATGAATTCGTCCAGCGGCATCGCGTGCGGATCGTTCTTCTGGTGTTCGCCCATCAGTTCGGTCTGGACATAAGGCGGCACGATCTCCAGCACCGTCACGCTCGTGTCTTTCAGCTGATATCGCAAGGAATTCGTATACGAATGGATCGCGGCCTTCGTGGCGCAGTACGTCGGCGTCAGCGACAGGGGCATGAACGCGAGGCCCGACGACACGGTGATGACGGTCGCTTTCGGCTGCGCCAGCAGGTGGTCGATCAGCGCGGCGTTGAGCCGGATGGGCCCGAGCAGGTTGGTAGTGATCGTCGACTCGGCGGTATCCGTCGCACCGGACTTCGTGTCCTCGGGACGCATGATGCCGGCGTTGTGGATGACGACATTGAGGGCCGGATGCTCGCGCTTCACCTGTTCGGCGAAACGCATGATGGCCGCGGGGTCCTCGATGTCGAGCAGGGCGGATGCCATGCCCGGGTTCGCCGCCGTGGTCTCGTCGAGTACCGACTGACGCCGCCCGGCGATGATGACCTGATTGCCATGCGCGTGGAACGCCTCCGCCAGCGCTCGGCCAATGCCCGAGCCTCCGCCGGTGATGAGGATCGTATTGCCCTTGATGTCCATGAGTTTCTCGCTGGTGGGAAGGGAGTTGGCAGGCTAGACTCGTTACGAACCAATGGAAAGTAGGCTCCCAAAAGTTCCATACTTACCATCCGGTAACCATGAGGAATGGCGCCATGTCCGCGACATCGAAATCGAAGCCACGCTACGACGAGCCCTGTCGTGCGTTGGGTGAAGAGCGCACCGAGCCCGAACTCGATGCATTGGTGAGGGACATCATCGGGCGGGTCGCCGACCGCTGGACCATGGTCTGCCTCGAGGTGCTGGCGGACCATGGCCGCCTGCGGTTTGGCCGGCTGGCCGACCTCATGGGTGACGTCAGCCAGAAAATGCTGACCAAGACGTTGCGCCAGATGGAGGCCGATGGCCTGGTGACTCGCACTGTCTACCCCGTCGTGCCGCCACGCGTCGAATACGAGCTGACGCCGATCGGTCTGAGCCTGGGCGCCGCGTTCTGCAGCGTCTGGTTATGGGCCGAAGAGCATCACGACGCGATCGTCGCGTCGCGCGCCGCTTTCCAGGCGCGCGAATCGGACGACTGATCGGCTACGCTTGGCTTTCCACACAGGGAGTGAGTCATGGAAGGCAGGTTCGAAACCGCGCGGTTGTACGTCGATGGCCTGACATCCGGCGATGCCGCCCTACTGTTTGCCTACCGTGGCGACGAGGCCGTCGCGCGTTACCAGGGCTGGCGGCCTGCGGACGAAGCCGAGGCGGCGGACTTCATCCGCAGGCAAGCGGCTCAGGTGTTCGGTGAGCCCGGCAGCTGGTGCCAGCTGGCCATCCGCGATCGTGTCACCCGGGAGCTTCTCGGCGACCTCGGCGTGCATTTTCCCGCGGGCACGGACGATCCGATCGAGTTCGGTATATCGCTCCGGCCCGAGAAACAGGGCATGGGCTACGCACGCGAAGCCATGGCAGCCGCCCTCGATCGTGCCTTCCGGGAGTGGGGCTACCGCCGTGTCATCGGCTCGGTCGATCCTCGTAACGTCAGCAGCATTGCCTTGCTGCAGTCACTAGGATTTCGCCAAGAGGCCCATCACGTGGAAAGCTACCGTTTCCGCGGCGAGTGGGTCGATGACGTCATCTACGCGCTGCTGGCGCGCGAGTGGTTAGGACGACCCTGACCCGGCGCTCAGTCGCGCATGACGCCGGGCAAGTCGTTTGGTCCCTTGGCGGGGTGCGAGTCTACCGCTCTATTGCCGGAGGCCATGCATTTTTGCGCCTGAACGGCAGTGCGATATGCACTTTCGGGAGCCCGTGGGCTCCCACGACCCGGACGAATCAGGCAGCGGCGAGCCGGGCCAGCACGGCAGCGCTCGGCGGCGCGATATGACCCAGGGCGGCAGGCGGGAGAAAACGCCAGTCCGTCAGGCGGCGAGGCAGGCGTGCATCCCGCCAGGCGTCGCGCAGGCTCAGCGCGGCCGCCTCAGCGGTGTCGAAGCGACCGATTTCCGTCGTGTCGCGCAGGGCACGCCAGCGGTGCCCATGGCGGACGATGCGAAAGACGGCATTGGCGGCGGTGAATACGTATTGCGCGAGCACAGGAACACTCCAGGTGGACCAGCGGTATTGTGGCCGCCGGTCCGTGACCGCTTTGTTATCCCGAGGCTACGTCGCGGTGTCGGCGCGTAACCCGTTGTGAACCGCGGTCGGGCCTACTTCGGTGCCTTCGCGGGGACGAACGGCGACACCGGATCGCTGCCATCCATACTTTCCTCGAGGGCGTGGTCGAGGTTGTCGCTGGCCTTGTCCTTGCGCGACTGCTTCTCGGCCGCGGTTTCCTTGTGGTCAGGCTGGCCGTGGTCCGGATGGGTGACGTCCTGGCGGTCGTGGGTCATGGCGTGGATCCTCTGCAGGTGATGTCCCCATGGAGCGCCGATCGGCGTGAACACCGCGTCGGGCGGCCGTCGAGATGCCGCTTATCGGCAATTTCTGACCGCGTGTCGGCGATAACTTGCAGCCGGAAGTGGCTCGACTAGTCTGCAAAGTGCCGGATAGGGTCCAGCAGGGGGTTCAGGGTGAGGAAGTCGCCGTCGCGTCGCGCCGTGGAAGGCGTGTCGCTTATCGAAGTCATGGTCGCGATCCTGGTGTTCAGCATCGGGTTGCTGGGTATCGCCATGCTCCAGATGCGCGGAGCGCAGTTCACTAAGGAGTCGGGCTCGCGCACGAGCGCGATCATCCTGGCGCGTAGCCTGGCGGACGCGATGCGGGCCAATCCCGGCGGGGCTCACCCGGCGGGTGGGGTGGCTAACAGCGCCTACTTGTACGACGGTTCGACGGCCTATACCGCGAAGGATTGTGCCAGCACGACACTCGGCACGCCCTCGGATATTGCAAAGCGTGACATTGCCTGTTGGCGTGTCGCGTTGGGCAACGCGCTGCCTGCGCCCGCGGACGATAAGCCGCTTGCTGCGGTCACGGCGAACAAAGATCTCGGTACGTTGATCATTACCGTGTCCTGGACCGGGGTCGCCGACGATAAAACATCGGACCCCAACCAGTCCTACTCTTTCAGTTACCTGCAGTGACAGGCCGCCCGATGCGTATGACTGCTCGCCGCTCCGAGGGCTTTTCACTCGTCGAGCTGATGATCTCCATGGTCCTTGGTCTCATCGTCGTGGCCGGCCTCGTCAGTGTCCTGATGGGGAGTCGGCAAGCCTATGGACTTCAGCAGGGCAACAACTTCAACCAGGAGAACATCCGATTCGCCGCCGCCCGCCTGGCATGGTCGCTGCGAATGGCCGACTTCTGGGGAGGCGTCAAGCCATCGGCTATCGCCCCGACCACAAATCGCGATGGCATCGGCAACAGTGGCTGCACCGCTGACTGGGTGCTCAGCGTAGGGGATTCAGGTTCGCACCAGAACGGGATTCACGGCTACGACGGTGGCGACAAGTTTCCCATCAGCGACTGTGTTCCCGACCAAAATTACGTGAAGGGATCGGACGTCGTCGTGCTGCGCTACGCCGACACTCATGGTTATGATCCTGAGAAGGGAGCCGATACGCCCCGTTTCGACTCCACCGACCCGGCGGTCGTACCGAATCAGACAAGCATTTTCGTCGTTTCGGGCGTGGGTCAGCAGGCGTCGTTGCTTCGTCGGGACGACGCGGTTCCTAAAAGCACGTTACCTACCGCGACAGGGCGTTACGTCTACCCCTATCAGCTCGAGATGTACTACCTGCGGCCTTGTGCTGACCCCGGCGACGATGGCCTGTGCGGCACCAACGACGACGGAGACCGGGACGCGCGTTCGCCCTCACTGGTGCGGATGCGCCTCGATGCGACGGGCGGGCTCGTCTCCGAAGTCGTCGTCGATGGGATCGAGCAATTGAGTTTCGAGTACGCCGCCGCGGCGGGTTCCAATCCAGGACGATTCACGATGGCCAGTGTAGCCGACTGGGCATCGGTGACTCAGGTCCGGGCCACCTTCGTGGCTCGCTCGACCGTTCGCGATGTCCGTATGCCCCACAGTGCAACCCTGCTTCTCAGCCCTCACTGTGCTTACTCCGTTGCCAATGACGGGTCGATCGACTACCCGGAAGTCGCCGATACCAATGTCTGCAAGAAAGCGCCGGCAGGGGCGTACGGTGACCATCCGCAACAATACGTGCGAAGCCTCAACACGCAGGTCGTGTTGCTTCGCAACCGCGTCCGAGGCTGATTCCGATGTCGATACGTTCTCCTGGCTCCCAGCGTGGCATAGCCCTGTTCGTCGGCATGGTGTTTCTGGTCGTGCTATCGATCGTCGCTGTTGTAGCGATGCGCGGTACCCTGGTTGAAATGCGAATGGTGACTAATACCGCGCGACATGAGACTGCCTTCGAGGCGTCTGAAGCCTTGCGCAGTGTCCCTGTGTCGCTGTTTGACGAGCACGTCTATGCACGCGGCTGGCCCGCTTCGTTCAACGGCGATGTTCCCGACTCGGAATTTACGTATTCGACGGATATTCCTGCCAGCCTGCTGGCGGAAGCGAAGTCTGCCTTGCAGACGGACTGCTCAACGAATAAGCCATCGTTGTTCTATGGGCAGCTTCAGCCGGCCTGCGGCGATCAGCCTAAAGAGACGCTGTACAACCCTGCCACCTGGCGGCCCGACATGATCATCGCCATCTGCGACACCGGAACGAAATCGTGCTCCGGGGACGTGAAGGCATCCGTCGCGATCGTCCCAGACGGCACAACGCTCGGCGAAGGTGCGGGCGGTGCACAGGCCGCCGGATATCGCGGCCTCGGAATCGGAGCCGCGAACGGCGGCGCCGAAATGTATTTCGAAGTTCGTAGCATTGCGACGGCTCCAGGTGACGGCGCGGCCACGACGCACACTCAATATCACCAGATGATTCACTGATGGATTCCAGGATCCCGCCGATGAAAAGCTTTAGTTCCGGCCGCCATGGCTTACTGCTCGGCCTGCTCGTTTGGGTGTCGGCGATCGGCGGTGCATCTCTCGTGCACGCCGACGCGCTGTCGGACGCTACCAGACAGCGTGCCGCGAACTACGCGATCGACCCGCCACTGGGTGTTGCCGGCGCGGCTCCGCTGGTGATGATCAATCTGTCTCGCGATCATCAGCTGTTCTACAAGGCCTATAACGACTTCACCGATCTCGATAACGACGGAACGCTGGATACGACGTATAAAAATGCGTTGACCTATGCCGGTTACTTCGACTCGAAGAAGTGCTACATCTACAATACGGATGGTTATTTCACCCCGGATACGGCCGTCGACAAGACCACGGGCTATTGCACCAAGCAATGGTCGGGAAATTTTCTGAACTGGGTGTCCATGACGCGTATGGACGAAGTTCGCAAAATTCTCTACGGCGGCCTGCGGTCCACCGACGACACCAACAAGACCATCCTTGAGCGCGCGTTCCTGCCCGCCGACGCGCATTCGTTTGCCAAATATTACAACGGCAGCGATATCGCAAAACTCACTCCGTACGATCCGATTACCGCGGCTCCGATGCTCAAGGCATCGTCAGGGTCGGTGTTCAGCAGTCAAAGTGCGGTACAGGGGGTCTATAGCGTTGACGTCTGGGGCGTGGTCATCAAGATCGGTACCGCCATGGATCCGCGCGTCGGCGATCAGATCAGAATCGAGACCAGCGACAATCAGGTGCTTGAAGCACCCGTGCGTGCGGTGACTGTCAACGGAACCACGGCGAGCGTTACGCTTCATGTGGAAGATGGCATGATCTGGTCCATGGCAAGCGGGTCGAAGGTGAATATGGCCTGCGCCCATGGCACTCGTACCGCGTCGGGCAAGACGTACCCCACGACGGATTGCACGACATCGGTAAACAAGCTGGTGAGCGCATCGACGTGGACAGTCTCAAACCTGAGCCGGGCAGGCATTTCGTTTTGCAACTCGTCTCCCGTGCCAAGCAACATCGAGGTCTCACAGAAGTCGACCGCACTTCCCCTGATCCGCGTCGCATTCGGAAACTATGCATTGTGGGCGGCGAACGAAAAGCGTCAATGCCGCTGGAGCGGTGAAGCAAGCAGTAGCGACCTTCAGAGCGGCTTTGTCGATGGATTTCGTAGTAACGGTAACCGCTCCGCTTACTCGGGTCTGGGCGCATCCGCCGAGAACGCCACGAAGTCTGGCGACAATACCGAGTTCGTCGCACGTGTGCAGGTTTGTGTGAGCAAGGACAAGCTTGGCTCCGAGAACTGCAAGCAGTATCCCGACGCGTTGACTGCCAGCAATGCCTACAAGCCGGTCGGTTTGTTGCAGAAATACGCGGAAACCGGAAACATCAAGTTCGGTCTCGTTACGCCAACGTTCGATCACAATGCGTCAGGTGGCGTGGTCCGCGCGGCGTTGCCAGGCCCGGGTACGAACGACGGCGACTTCATCAGCAATGAGATCGATCCCAAAACCGGTCAGTTCCTCACTGGAACCGCGGCGTCGAAGGGGATCATCTCGAATATCAACGCGCTTCGTATCTACGGCTATATCTACAATATCGATAACAATTACGGTGCCGGTTACACAAGTGGCGACAAAACGGTAACGATTCCGTCGAACAACTGCACGTTCCAGTACATCGGGATCGGTAAGGCGAAGGACGACACGAACCGTATCGTCGCCGAGGGGAGCTGCTCTTCCTGGGGCAATCCGATGGCGGAGAGCTACATTGAAACCTTGCGGTATCTCGCTGGAAAACAGCCGAACTCGGCGTTCGCCAGTGGAAGTGAGGACAAGGACCTTGGCATGTCCGTGGTCGCCACGTGGAATGATCCGATCAGTGCGGCGAATTTTTGTGCGGCACTGAATGTCATCAATTTCAACGCCAGCTCGCTCAGCTACGACACCGATGATGTCGCTGGGTTCAGCGATCTGGGTAGCGGAAAGACAGCAGTTCAATGGACGGATGCGATCGGTAGCGCCGAAGGCATCACCGGTAAGCCATGGTTCGTCGGTAACTCGGGAACCGCGGGTGAGGCGGGTGCGGATCTGTGCTCAGCGAAAACTGTCACCAGCTTCGCCTCGCTCACGGGTGTGTGCCCCGAAGTGCCTGCGCTGAAGGGGGGCTATCTGATGGCTGGCGCCGCTTACGGCGCGCATGTCATGCCCATCCGGAAACTGGGCAAGGACGCGTCGGGAAACGACGTCGTTCCGGCGGATGACCGCACATCGCTGAAGGTCACAACGTTCGGCGTTCAGCTGGCCACCAATACGCCACAGATCCGCGTGACGGTGCCGGGAACGACCAAGTCCGTGACTATCATCCCGGCGTATCGACTGACGTATCCGAGCGGCGGCAAAACGCTGATCGGCGGTGGTGCACTTGTCGATTTCAAGGTTATCAGCCAGACAGCCACGGCTACGAAGGCGACCGGTACGTTCTACGCCGTGTGGGAGGATAGCTTCGCAGGCGGCGACTACGATCAGGACATGTGGGGCATCATCAGTTACGAGATTACGGCTACGCAGGTGAAGATCACCACGAAGGCCGTGGCAGCGTCGACGAACCAGGGCCAGGGCTTCGGCTATATCGTATCCGGCACCAGCCAGGACGGACCCCATTTCCACACGGGTATTTACGGCTTCAACTACGACGATGCACAGAAGCCGAAGATCTACGACGCGACAGGCACTACCTTGCTTAACGGCAGCGGCTCGGTTGCGGCCGGTGGCGGCTGCAATAACTGTCAGCTGAGCGATCAGGCGACCATGGCGGTCTATCCGATCGGCACAACCAATGCCGGTACGTTGAGCGACCCGTTGCTGTACGCATCCAAATGGGGCGGCTTCCGTGCCGATCCCTCCAAGGCGGATGGTACCGATACGCCGGCGAACGATCTGAATCCCCTCGATACCAGCAAGTGGGACACGGCCGGCAAGGGCACGCCGGACAATTATTTCCTCGTCAGCGATCCCGGAAAGCTGGAGGCATCGCTGGACGCGCTGTTCCGCAAGATCCTGGCGAAAATTTCGTCGGGCACGGCGGCCGCGACTGTGGCGACGAGTGCCAATGGTACGGGCGTGACATACACCGCACTGTATGAGGCGGAGCGGACCGACTCCGCGGGCAGGCGCGCCACCTGGATCGGCGCGCTGTCCGGGTTGTGGACGGATCAGTACGGTCTGCTTCGTGAGGACGGCAACCATAACGGCATGCTCGATGACTACAACACGGACCCTGTCATCACCGAACAGTACCTGGCCAGCGGGCAGCGTACCGTGGCGACACGCTACACCAGTCTGAAGAAGGATACGTACGAGCCAGGTACCGGCACGCAGGTTGAGCTGTCGGACCTCAATTATCTCTGGAATGCGCGCGCCACATTGTGGGATCCGACGCTCAATACGGCTACTCAGCGGAAATATTCCGATCCGTTCGGCCTCACGACGGGGCGATATATCTTCACCTGGATCGATGTCAACGGTGATGGTGTGGCGGATGCCAGCGAGATCATTCCCTTCACGTGGGATACGAGTGGCAAGACCGGTATCAACACGACCAACTATCGCTACCTGAACAGCGGTGATACGACCGAGGCAAAAAATATCGTCAGCTGGATTCGGGGCACCGAAATCTCGACGATGCGCAATCGGACCGTGGATTACGGCACAACCTCCGATCTGACGAAGCGTGTCACGCGCCTCGGCGACATCATCAATTCCACGCCACTGGTGGTGAGCGAGCCGGCTGAGTCGTACGACCTGCTTTACAACGACACCACCTACGCCTCCTATCGCGCCGCCTATCGCAATCGGCGACAGATGGTTTACGTCGGAGCCAATGACGGCATGTTGCATGCCTTCAACGGTGGTTTTTACAACACCAGCTGCCGCGCATTCACCACGCAGCCCAACAATAAGGTTTGCACGGCGACCGATCGCGACCTGTCTGGTGGCACCGTGACCTCGCGTACGGCTCATCCGCTCGGCGGCGAAGTCTGGGCGTACGTTCCCGCTAACCTTCTGCCACATCTACGCTGGTTGACCGACCCGAACTATCGGCACACGTACTACGTCGACGGCACTCCGATCGCGTTCGATGCCAAGGTGTTCAAGGGCGGAGACGACGATGCGACGCACGTGGGCGGCTGGGGCACGATCCTCGTCGTGCCGTTCCGGCTGGGCGGCGGCAAGATTGACGTCAATACGTCCACGGACAGTACGAAGACGACGACGAAGACTTTCGATTCCTCATTCGTGGTGATGGATATCACGGATCCGGAAATTCCGCCGACGGTGCTCGGCGAGCTTAATTTCCCTGGGGAGCGGGCGCTTTCGACCCCTGCCGTCGCGATGATCCGCGATGTCACGTCCGGTACGCCTAACAAGTTTTTCCTCGCCGTCGGTTCAGGGCCGACCGATCCTTCGCGGGTCGCGTCGGCGGACAACCTCACGGTGAAAATCTATGATGTAGCCACCTTGGCTACGTCGCATTCGGCGGTCGCGCTCAAGACGTTCGACCTGGGTAGTGCTGACGACGCCGGTAAGAAGAGCTTTGCCGGCGATCTGATCGCTTCCGATTTCAATCTGGACGGTAAGGCGGAGGGTCTTTACTTCGGCAGCGTCCTGGACACCGGGTCGGACGATTTCGGCGGGCAGCTCTGGAAAGTGACGATCAACGGCGAGCAGGATCCGACGAAGTGGTCCGCTGGCAAGATGTTCGACATTACGGGTGGTACAGGTAACGGCTATCCCATCACTGTCCGTCCGACACTAGGCCGCAACGACCGCGGCGCGCCGATGGTCTTCTTCGGCACGGGGCGCATGTACACGACGCGTGACAAGGCGACATCGGCGCAGCAGCGTATCTACGGCGTTATCGACACCACGCTTCTGGCGGCCGGCGATCCTCAGGCCAAAACGAAACTCGGCGTTTCGACACTGGTCGATGTCACGGCGCTGAACGTCTACGGTGACAAAGCCCAGACGGTGGACAATGTTCCTAAGGACGGACTGATCCCGAAGGACACCAATAACTTCAAGTCCCTTGAGGCGGTTTTCGACGACCCGAAGGTTGCGGGCTGGTACCGGAATCTCTCGACGGCGCCCAGCAGTCCCTCGGAACGTGTGGTTAGCGCGCAAGCGCTCCTCGGTGGGCTTCTGCTGACATCGACCTACGTGCCGGGTACCTCCATCTGCACCGGTCTGGGCACCGCTAATCTTTTCGGTCTCAATTACAAGACGGGGACGGCGGACCCAGCGGCATTCTTTGGTACGACGGGCGGTAATCAGCTTGCATCACCGTCGCTGCCCCTCGGGCAGGGCATGCCTGCGCCGCCAAGTCTCCATGCCGGCGATACGACGAACGACCGTAACGGAAGCAAGAAAGTGACTGCGTGCACGCAGACCTCGACGGGCGCGATCATCTGCAAGGATGTGACGACTCTTAATCCTGTGACCAGCGGCGAGACGTCCTGGCGCGAGCCTCTTGGGAAATAACGATCATGGTCAGATCCGGGAAAACCCGTGGCTTCACGCTCATCGAACTGGTGATTGTCGTCCTCATCGTCGCCATCCTCGCGGCGGTCGCGATACCGTCCTACCGGCGTTACGTCGTGCGCTCCCACCGGGTGGATGCAAAGACGGCGCTGGTGGACCTGGCAGCCCGCCAGGAGCGTTTCTATTATTCGAACAACAAGTACTCAGGTAGCCTCAGCGACTTGAATGCCAACGGAACGATGGCGGGCTCGCTATACGAGGTGAGTATCGCCAGCGCATCGACAAGTGCTTACCTGGTTCAGGCCAAGGCACTAGGCACGCAGGCCAAGGGGGATACTACGTGTGCGACCCTTACCCTGAACAATCTCGGCGCGCAGGGATCGACGGGCGATACGGCAAACGATCCGCAGTGCTGGAGTAAGTGACGATGCGACCCCGGGTTTTCATGTTCATCGCGTTTGTCACCGTTTCGTGCGGCGCGACTGCCCAGAGCGTCTATAAATGGACCGATCCGCAGGGGGTCGCGCACTACACGGATCAACCGCCACCCTCCGGCAACGCCGCGCGCATTCAGTTGAAGACCCGGAGCGAGCCGGTGTCGCCTGCCGATGCGGGGGGCGGACCCGGGGCCGGAATCACGTCATCGGCGACTCCGTCGGCGCTTGCGACCGCCGAAGCAGCGGCCCAAAAGCGGAATTGCGAGCGTTCGCGAAATAATCTGTCGACGCTGTCGAGCGGCGCGATGCTGGTGGACAGCAGCAATCCCAATACCGCGAAGCGCCTGGACGAGGCGCAGATCGCGGAGGCGAAGCGTGCTGCGGAGGCCGATGTGGCCGCCTATTGTGGGGCGGGCAACAAGTGACCAGGGTGCCGGCAATGAAGAAGCGAAAAGGATTTACCCTCATAGAGCTGATGGTGACGGTGCTGGTGCTCGCCATTCTGGTGGGCATCGCGGCTCCCTCGTTCGTCGACTTCATGCGTCGCAACCAGGTGACATCCCAGGCGAACGAGTTTCTTGGTGCGCTCCGCCTTGCGCGTGCTTCGGCGATCGGTCAGAACGGCTTCGTTTCGATTTGTCCGAGCAACAATCCCAGTGACGCTAATCCGTCATGCCTGGATAGCGACGACTTCAGCGTAGGCTGGATCATGTATTCGTCCACGGCGGCCAAGAAAGTCTACGAGAGCACCGACAAGCTATTGCGCGTCGCTCAGGCGGTACCGGCGGTCTCGCTCCGTGTGCCGACGGGTGCGAAGGTGATCACGTTCGATGCGCGGGGCGCGTCATCGGTCGGGACGTTCCGGGCCTTGCTTTGTGCCCGCCACGGGTCCGGTGAGCCCGGGCAGAGCACAGTCCGTGTTACGGGGCGCCGATTCGACGTTCAGGCATCGGGCCGCGCGGGTGTCGCACCTTTGGACGGCTCCGCGTCCTCCGATCAGGCCGAGGCCTACTGCAAACCCGCATAGGCCCGTTGACGACGGACACTTCGATCCGTAGAATCCCCGGCTCGCGATGGGCGGTTAGCTCAGCGGTAGAGCACTGCCTTCACACGGCAGGTGTCACAAGTTCGATCCTTGTACCGCCCACCATCGGATACTGAAAAACCCGGCCTCGCGCCGGGTTTTTTTTGGCTTTCTCTGTGCTTCCCGCCAGTACAATGCGCCGGTTGCCGCCCCTGGATCCCGCCATGCACGAAGCCCTCGCCGATCTGCACCTGCTGACCCTGACGCCCTGGAAGATCATCGGCCTTCTGGGCACGATCCTGTTCACGGCCCGGTGGTTCGTCCAGTTTTACGCCACCAGGAAGAACAAGCAGGTCACCGTGCCCATGTCCTTCTGGTACCTGTCGGTCAGCGGCAGCATCCTTACCCTGGCGTACTTCATCTGGGGCAAGAACGACTCGGTCGGTATCATCCAGACCGCGTTCCCCATGCTCGTCTCGTTCTACAACGTCTTCGCGCATCTCAGGAACCGCGATACGAAGGAACGAGTCAAGCCCGGCGGCGCCGAGGACAACTGACGCGGCGGCAGTCGCGCCGCCCTTTCAGTCGGGGTCGTAGTCCAGATACGGGGCCAGCCAGCGCTCCGCTTCGGTCCGGTCCCAGCCTTTGCGCTTCGCATAGTCGTCGACCTGCTCGCGGGTGAGGCGGCCCACCACGAAGTACTGGCTGGCCGGATGCGAGAAGTACCAGCCCGATACCGCCGCGGTGGGATACATCGCAAAGCTGTCGGTGAGCTGCACGGTGGTGTGCGTCGTCGCGTCCAGCAGATCGAACAGTGTGCGCTTCTCGCTGTGCTCGGGGCACGCGGGATAGCCGGGGGCAGGGCGGATGCCCCGGTAGGCTTCGGCGATCAGGGAGTCGTTGTCCAGCGACTCTTCGGGCTCGTAGCCCCAGAACTCCTTGCGGACGCGTTCGTGCAGGCGTTCGGCGAAAGCTTCCGCCAGCCGGTCGGCCAGCGCCTTGAGCAGGATCGACGAATAGTCGTCGTGACTGGCCTCGAAGCGCGCCACGTGTTCATCGATGCCGATGCCGGCCGTGACGGCGAAGCCGCCGACCCAGTCCTGTACGCCGCTGTCCTTCGGTGCGACGAAGTCGGCCAGACAGAAGTCGGGACGCTCCACCGGCTTGTCCACCTGCTGGCGCAGGTGGTGCAGCATCGCTACCGGCTTGCGCTTGCCCACGCCGGGATCGGCGTAAACCTCGATGCTGTCGCCGCTCTGCGCCGCCGGCCAGAAACCGATGACACCCTTGGCGGTGAGCCATTTCTCAGCGATCAGCCTATCGAGCATCGCCTGCGCGTCGTCGTAGAGCTCCGTCGCCTGGGTGCCGACGATTTCGTCGGTGAGGATGGCGGGGAACTTGCCGGCGAGTTCCCATGCGTTGAAGAACGGCGACCAGTCGATGTAACGGCGCAACTCGGCCAGGTCGTAGTCGTCGAAGACGGTGATACCGGGCGCACGCGGCGTCGGTGGCGTGTACGCCTCCCAGTCGCCCTGAAAGCGTTGCGCGCGTGCCTTGGTCAGGGGTACCAGCTGCTTACCGGTCCCGCGGCCCCTGTGGCGCTCACGGACCTCGGCGTATTCGGAGCGCACCTTGGCCATGAAATCGTCGACGAGGTCCTTGCTGACCAGCGACTGTGCGACGCCGACGGCGCGCGAGGCGTCTTTCACCCACACGGTGGGCGATTTGTAGTGCGGTTCGATACGCAACGCCGTGTGGGCGCGCGAGGTCGTGGCACCGCCGATCATCAGCGGCACATGAAAATCCTGGCGCTGCATCTCGCGCGCGACCTGGCTCATCTCTTCAAGCGACGGCGTAATCAGTCCTGAGAGGCCAATGATGTCGGCGTTCTCGGCACGCGCGACGTCGAGAATTTTCTGCGTCGGCACCATCACGCCAAGATCGATGACCTCGAAGTTGTTGCACTGGAGCACCACGCCGACGATGTTCTTGCCGATGTCGTGGACATCGCCCTTGACCGTCGCCAGCACGATCTTGCCGTTGTTCTTCGTCGCGTTCCCCGAGATCTTCTTTTCTTCTTCGATGTACGGGATGAGGTGAGCTACCGCGCGCTTCATGACACGTGCCGACTTCACCACCTGGGGCAGGAACATCTTGCCCGCACCGAACAGGTCGCCGACGACATTCATGCCGGTCATCAGCGGACCTTCGATGACGTCGAGCGGACGTGCCGACAGCTGCCGCGCCTCTTCGGTGTCCTCCACGACGTACTGGTCGATGCCATGCACGAGGGCATGAGTCAGGCGTTCGATGACGGGCTTTTCGCGCCAGGCCGCCGTCTCCACGGCGACTTCCCCCTTGCCGCCTTTGTACTTGTCGGCAACCTCGAGCAGGCGCTCCGTGGCATCGGCGCGGCGATTGAGTACGACGTCCTCGACGCGCTCGCGCAATTCCTCCGGCAGGTCGTCGTAGATCGACAGGCCGCCGGCGTTGACGATACCCATGTCCATGCCCGCGGCGATCGCGTGATACAGGAACACGGAGTGGATGGCTTCACGGACCGGGTTGTTGCCGCGGAACGAGAACGACACATTGGAGACGCCGCCGGAAATATGCGACGCGGGGAATCGTTTTTTCAGTTCGCGCGTGGCCTCGATGAAGTCCACCGCGTAGTTGTTGTGTTCCTCGATGCCGGTCGCCACGGCGAAGATGTTGGGATCGAAAATGATGTCTTCCGGCGGGAAGTTCACCTCGTTCACCAGCAACTCGTAGGCGCGCGAGCAGATCTCGATCTTGCGCTCCTTCGTGTCGGCCTGGCCGACTTCGTCGAAGGCCATGACCACGACGGCGGCGCCGTACTGGCGCACCTTGCGCGCATGCTCGAGAAACGCGTCGACACCTTCCTTCATCGAGATGGAATTGACGATGCCCTTGCCCTGCATACAGCGCAGGCCGGCCTCGATCACGCTCCACTTGGAGGAGTCGACCATGATCGGCACGCGTGCGATGTCGGGCTCGGAGGAGATCAGGTTCACGAAGCGCGTCATCGCGGCTTCGGAATCGATCAGGCCTTCGTCCATGTTGATGTCGATGATCTGCGCACCGTTTTCGACCTGCTGACGCGCGACATCCACCGCTTCTTCGTAGCGGCCCTCCTTGATCAGCTTGCGAAACTGCGCCGAACCGGTGACGTTGGTACGTTCACCGACGTTGATGAAGTTCAGGTCCGGCGTGAGGACCAGCGGTTCGAGGCCGGAAAGGCGGGTGTATCGAATGCTCATGCGGCTTGCGCGGTGTCCCTGGGCTGACGCGGCGGATAGGGCGCGACAGCGGCTGCGATGGCGGCGATATGCGCCGGCGTGGTGCCACAACAGCCACCGACGATGTTGATCAGGCCTTCCTCGGCGAACCCGCGGATCGTCTCGGCCATGCTCTCGGGGCTTTCGTCGTACTCGCCGAAGGCATTGGGCAAGCCCGCGTTCGGGTGGGTGCTGATGGCGCTGCCGGCAATGCGCGAGAGCATCTGTACATGCGGGCGCAGATCTTCCGCGCCGAGTGCGCAGTTCAGGCCGACGGACAGCGGCTGGATGTGTTCGACCGAGTAGAAGAACGCCTCCGCCGTCTGTCCCGACAGCGTGCGGCCGGAGCGGTCGGTGATGGTGCCCGAGATCATGACGGGGACGCGCGCGCCGAGCGTGTCGAACAATTCGCTCAGAGCGAACAGCGCGGCTTTCGCGTTGAGCGTGTCGAAGATCGTCTCGACCATGATCGTATCGGCGCCGCCTTCGATGAGCGCGCGCGCGGCTTCCACGTAGTTGGCCTTGAGCGACTCGAAGTCGATGTTGCGAAAGCCCGGATCGTTCACGTCGGGAGAGATCGACGCGGTACGGCTGGTCGGCCCGAGTACGCCGATGACGAAGCGCGGACGGTCCGGCGTGATCGCGGTCATCGCGTCGCAGGCTTCGCGGGCGATGCGCGCGCCTTCGCGGTTCAGTTCGGGCACGAGGTGTTCGAGATGATAGTCGGCCTGACTCACGCGCGTGGCGTTGAAGGTATTGGTCTCGACGAAGTCCGCTCCCGCTTCCAGATACGCGGTGTGCACGCCGCGGATGATGTCCGGCTGCGTCAGCAGGAGCAGGTCGTTGTTGCCCTTCAGATCGCATTCGCCCGGGTGGTCGTGATCGTGCGTGTGCGCGCTGTCGAGGCCGCCGGCGAAGCGATCGCCGCGATAGCCGGCCTCATCAAGCTGGTGTCCCTGCAACATGGTGCCCATGCCGCCGTCGAGGATCATGATGCGTTCCGCGAGTCCCTTCTGGATCAGGGCGACACGATCGGGATGGAGCCAGGGCAGGGTGCTCATGGGGTGCCTCCGGGCTTGCGCGCAAGCAGGCTGATGACTTCGAAATGGGGTGAACGGCGCTCGCGGCTCAGGCGCTCGCAGCTGACCACGTCCAGACCGGCGTTCCGCGCCAGGGCGGTCAGGGCATCGCAGGTGAAGCCGAGGTTGCGATGATCGAACGGCTCGACCACCGCGCGGTGGTCGTGTTCGCCAAGGGTGGACGCCAGCACGCGGCCTCCGGGCTTCAGCACCCGCGCCACCTCGCTGAACACGGCTTCGGGACGCTCCGAATACGTGAGGGCGTGCAGCAGCAGGACAAGGTCGAAACGGCCGTCCTCGAGGTCCAGGGCGTGCATGTCGCCCGTACGTACGTCGACATTGCGGAAGGTGCTCAGCCGCTGCCGTGCCGCGTCGACGACGCGTTCCGAACTGTCGATGCAGACGATCGAGTGGGCATGCGGTGCGAGCAGTTCCGCCGTGACGCCATCGCCGGAGGCGATATCCAGGACATCGCCGGTCGCCAGCAGCTGCAGCAGCGAGCGCGCCAGGGTTTCCCAGGTGCGACCCGGCGAATAATGACGCTCCATGTCGCCGGCGACGGTATCCGCCCAGCCCTCGGCCCGGGCCCGTTGGGCGAGAACCGCGGGAAGCCGTTCCGCATCTTCTTTGAGCAGGGCGTCGCTAAGCGTGTCGCGCAGGGAGGCCACCAGGGCGGCGAGCGTAGGATCCGCCTCGGCATTGGCCCGATAATAGGCCGACACGCCGGCCCGGCGGTCACGCACCAGCTCGGCCTCCTTGAGCTTGGCCAGATGGGTCGACACGCGCGGCTGGGCCAGATGCAGCACGGCCGCCAGCTCGGCGACGGTCAGTTCCTCGCGGTCCAGAAGGGCGAGCAGGCGGACGCGGGTCGGGTCGGCCAGGAGTCGGAGCACCGTGGAGGCCGTCGACAGATCCATCCTGCATCCTTATATCGCGATAGAAAGATGCGTAAGGATGAGGCCCGCCCCGGCCAGCGTCAAGGCCGCATGTTGCAGTGCAGAGCGGCAAGCTCTCGAACGACCGTTAGAATGACCGGCTAGTCCCCACCCAAGACTTGCCGTCCTTCCGGCCGGCGCGAGGAATATCCATGGATTTCCGCTTTACCGACGACCAGCTGTCGATTCAGTCCATTGCCCGCGACTTCGCCCAGAGGCGCATCGCCCCGGTCGCCGCCGAATTCGACGCGAAGGGCGAGTTTCCCCTGGAAAACATCCAGGAAATGGGTCAGCTGGGCCTGATGGGTATCGAAGTGCCCGAGGAATACGGCGGCGCCGGCATGGATCCCGTGTCCTACGTGCTGGCCATGGTCGAGATCGCCGCGGCCGATGCCGCCACCTCGACGATCATGTCGGTGAACAATTCGCTGTTCTGCAACGGCATCCTCAAGAACGGCACGGAAGACCAGAAGCAGAAGTACGTGCGCGCCATCGCGTCCGGCGAGGCCATTGGCGCCTATGCCCTGACCGAACCGCAGTCCGGCTCCGACGCGTCCAACATGCACACGCGCGCGGTGAAGAATGCCGACGGCGACTGGGTCATCAACGGCAAGAAGAGCTGGATCACCTCCGGTCCGGTCGCCCGCTACATCGTGCTGTTCGCGGTGACGACGCCCGGCATGGGTGCGCGTGGCGTGTCGGCCTTCATCATCGACACGAAGCGGGCGGGTTTTCTTGCCGGCAAGACGGAGCCGAAGCTCGGCATCCGCGCCTCGGCCACCTGCGAGATCGAGTTTCACGACTACATCTGCCCGCAGGAAGACATGCTCGGTGAAGAGGGCAAAGGCTTCGGTATCGCCATGGGCGTGCTGGATGCCGGCCGCATCGGTATTGCATCGCAGGCGGTGGGCATCGCGCGTGCCGCGTACGAAGCCACCCTGCAGTGGTCGCGGGACCGGAAGGCGTTCGGTCACCCTATCGGCACGTTCCAGATGACTCAGGCCAAGATCGCCGACATGAAGTGCAAGCTGGATGCGGCGCTGCTGCTGACCCTGCGTGCCGCGTGGACCAAGGCCCAGACCGATAAGAACGGCGGCCGTTTCGGTACCGAGGCTTCTATGGCCAAGCTGGTGGCGTCGGAGGCGGCGATGTGGATTACCCATCAGGCCGTGCAGATCCACGGCGGCATGGGCTACTCGAAAGAAATGCCGCTGGAGCGTTATTTCCGCGATGCCAAGATCACGGAGATCTACGAGGGTACGAGTGAGATTCAGCGGCTGGTGATTGCGCGCTCGGAGACGGGGTTGCGCTGAGCAATCATCGACTCGAGCGGACACGAAGGGGCCCCGGTTATGCCGGGGCTTTTTTTTTAAGGCCGCCGCGGCGACGAAAAAAAGCCCGGCTTTCGCCGGGCTTTTCATAGGTACTTGCCTTCCGACCTTAAGGTCGATCGGTGCCGCGTCGCGGATCCGAATCGAAGGCCCGGACATCGCCGACGTTCGGAGCATGCGGATGGAGGTTGGTCGGGCCATTCGGGACGTCGCCACCACCGTTGCCACCGCCGTGCGGATCGTGGTCGTCGTCATGACCGACGTGCGGCATCTTGTGGGACACCTCATCCAGCTTGTCACCCAGCATGCGGCGAACCGAGGTGTAGAACACCGGGATCAGCAGCAGGCCGAGGATGGTGGCGAACAGCATGCCGCCGATCACGCCGGTACCGATGGCGTGGCGGGAGTTGGCGCCCGCACCGGTGGAAATGGCCAGCGGCAACACGCCGAGGATGAAGGCCAGCGAGGTCATCAGGATGGGGCGCAGTCGCAGGCGGGAGGCTTCCACCACCGCGTCGCGAAGCGTCTTGCCGGCCTGCTGCTGTTCGACCGCGAACTCGACGATCAGGATGGCGTTCTTCGCGGCCAGGCCGATCACGGTGATCATGCCGATCTTGAAGAAGATGTCGTTCGGCAGGCCGCGCAACATCGAGAACACCACCACACCCAGAAGGCCAAGCGGCACCACCAGCAGCACGGCCACCGGGATGGACCAGCTTTCGTACAGGGCGGCAAGGCAGAGGAACACGATGACGATGGACAGCACCATCAGCGCGGTGGCCGAATTACCCGCCAGGATTTCCTGGTAGGACTGGCCGCTCCAGTCGTAACCGATGCCCTTGCCGAGCTTGTCGTTGACGATTTTCTCCATGGTCGCCATGGCCTGACCCGTCGACGAGCCCGGCGCGTTGTTACCGACGATTTCCACGGCCGAGTACCCGTTGTAGCGGGTCAGCGTCGGTGCGGCCATCGTCCACTTCGAGTGAACCACGGTGGACAGCGGGATCATCCTGCTGTCGGTGGCCGTCGATGCGCTGGCGACCGTGCTCGTCGTCGAGGACGTGCTGCTGGCGGAAGAGGTCAGCGTGCTCGGGGTGTAGATGTGTGCAAACGCATCCGTACCCATGCGGTAGGGGGCGTCGGCCTGCATCATCACGCGCTTCACGCGGCCGCCGTACTGGAAGTCGTTGACATAGACCGGCGCCAGCGTGAGCTGGATGGCCGTGTAGATGTCGCTGACCGACAGACCCATCGTCTGAGCCTGCGTACGGTCCACGTTGAGCTGCAGCAGCGGAGCGTCTTCCAGCGTGTTCGGACGGACACCCACCAGGGATTTGTCCTGCGCCGCGGCACCGAGCAGCTGGTTACGCGCCTGGGTCAGCTCGGCACGATCCTGACCGGCACGGGCCTGCAGGAACATGTCGACGCCGCCGAACTGCGACAGACCGCGGATGGTGGGCAGGTTGACCACGAAGATCGTGGCATCGCTCACCGCCTGCATCTGGCCGTTCGCTTTGCCGAGGAACTCCGGCACGGTGATGTCGCGATCGGCCCAGTCCTTCATGCGAATGAAGACCATGCCGACGTTTTCACCCTGACCCACGAAGCTGAAGCCGGAAATCTGGAAGACACCCTCGACTTCCGGGTTCTTCAGCATGATGTTGCGGATCTGCTCCTGCACCTTCTGGGTACGGGCAAGACTCGAGCCCGGCGGGAGCTGCACGATCGCCAGCGCATAACCCTGGTCTTCGTCGGGGACGAAGCTCGACGGCAGCCTGGTGAACAGGAAGCCGGCCAGCGCCGCGATCAGCACGAACACGATCATCCAGCGCGGACCATGGCGCACGGCGGAGTCGATGTGACCCGAGTACGTATGCGTGGTCCAGTCGAAGACCTGGTTGAACTTGCGGTAGACGACGTTCTTGCGCTTGTCCGGCTCATGCTTGAGCAGGGTGGCGCAGAGGGCCGGCGTGAAGGTGACGGCGAGGAACGCCGAGAAGCCCATCGAGACCGCGATGGTCAGTGCGAACTGCTTGTAGATGATGCCGGAAGCGCCGGGCTGCAGCGCGGACGGAATGAACACCGCCGCCAGCACCACGGTGATCGCCACGATGGCGCCGGTGATCTGGCCCATCGCCTTGCGCGTGGCTTCCTTCGGAGGCAGGTGCTCCTCCGTCATGATGCGCTCGACGTTCTCGATCACGACGATCGCGTCGTCGACCACGATACCGATGGCCAGCACCATGCCGAACAGGGTCAGCTGGTTGATCGTGAAGCCCAGCGGCGAGAGGCCGATGAACGTACCGAGCAGGGCGACCGGGATGACCAGGGTGGGGATGATCGTCGCGCGGAAGTTCTGCAGGAAGATCAGCATCACCAGGAAGACGAGGATGATCGCCTCGACCAGGGTATGCACGACTTCCTCGATCGAGATCACCACGAACTTGGTGGACTCGTACGGGGCGAACCACGTCACGCCGTCCGGGAAGCTCTTGGACAGGTCGTCCATCTTCGCGCGAACCGCCTTGGCGACGTCCAGCGCGTTGGCGCCGGGCAGCAGCTGCACACCGAAGGCGCCGGTGGGGATGCCGTTGTAGTCGGTGGCGAATCCGTAGGTCTGCGGTCCGAGCTCCACGCGCGCCACGTCCTTCAGGCGGACGACCGTACCGTCGTTGTTCGCACGGAGGATGACGTTGGAGAACTCTTCGGCCGAGGTGAAGCGGCCTTCCGCCGAGACGGTGGCACTGAAACCCTGACCGTCGGTCGCCGGATCGGTACCGAGCGAACCCGCCGCGAACTGCACGTTCTGCGCGGCCAGTGCCGACTGCAGGTCGGTCGCCGACATGCCGTAGCCGCGGAGCTTGTCGGGGTTGAGCCAGACGCGCATGCCGTACTCGGCACCCAACTGGCGGGTGCTGCCCACGCCGGGAATACGAGCGACCTGGTCGAGCACCTGCGAGGACACGATATCCATCAGGCGATGGCTGTCGATGGCCTTGTTGGTCGAGGTCAGGGCGATGAACATCAGGAAGTCGGGGTTGGCCTTGGCCACCACGACACCCTGCTGGGTCACTTCCGACGGGAGGCGCGGCGTCGCCAGTGACACCTTGTTCTGTACCTGGACCTGCGCGATGTCAGGGTCGGTACCGGTGTCGAAGGTCAGCGTGACCGTGGCGGTGCCCGACGAGCTGGACTGCGAACTGAAGTAGATCAGGTGGTCGATACCCGTCAGCTGCTGCTCGATCACCTGCGTCACGGTTTTTTCGGTCGTATCCGCGCTCGCACCCGGGTAGGTCGCCGTGACGGTGACCTGCGGGGGAGCGATGTTCGGATACGACTCGATACCCATGTTCAACAGGGAGATCGTGCCGCAAAGGCTGATCAGGATCGCCAGCACCCACGCGAAGATGGGGCGGTCGATGAAGAAACTCGGCATGACGAAACTCCCTTACTGCTGGCCGGCCGGCGCGGCGGGGGCGCCCGCCTGAGCCGGTGCAGCAGCTTGCTGGGCGGGGCTGGCCTTCACGGGCGAGTTTTCCTTCGCCTTGGGCACGCCCTGAACGATGACCCTGTCGCCCGGCTTCAGTCCGCCGGTGACGACCCAGTTGCTGCCCGAGATGCGATCGGTCTGGACCGGGCGACGGACGGCGGCGGAATCGATGGTCTGCTCCTTGCCGTCCGCGTCCTTCACCGTGGCCTTGTCGACGACCATCACATAGGCCGAGTTGGCGTCGCGCAGAACGCCGGCCTGGGGCACCAGGTAGACGTTGTGCAGGCTGCCGAGGTTGGCCTTGACCGTCACGAACTGGCCCGGGAGCAGGCGCGTGCCGGTGTTGGTGACCAGGGCGCGCAGGTCGACGGTGCCGGTCTGCGGGTTCACGGTGGCGGACGAGAAGTCCATCGCGCCCTGCTCGCCGAAATCGGAACCGTCCGGGAGCTGGATGCGGACCGTGGACTGGCTGGTGTCGCTGAGCGTGACGTTGCCCTTGGCGGCGGCCCCGCGCATGGTGTCGAGGTCGCTGACGGACATGTTGAAGTTCACGTAGACCTTGTCGATCTCGTCGACCTGGGTCAGCAGCGTGGTGTCGCTCTGGCCGACGAGTGCGCCTTCCGTGACCTGCTGGCGGCCCGCACGACCGTCGATCGGCGAGACCACATCGGTGAAGCCGAGGTTGATCCGGGCCGACTGGACGTTGGCTTCGGCCTGCTTGACCGAGGCGTTGCCGGTGCGTTCGTTGGCTTCGGCCGTATCCAGATCCTGGCGGGAGATGTAGTTCTTGCCGATCAGCCCGCGCGAACGGTCGGCCGTGGCCTTGTAGTTGGCCGCGGCGGCCTTGGCGGAAGCCAGGGCGGCAAGCTGGGCGTTGAGTTCGGCGGTCAGCGGCTGCGGATCGATCTGAAACAGCTTCTGGCCGGCCTTCACGTCCGTGCCCTCGTCATACAGACGCTTCAGCAGGATGCCCGGCACGCGAGCGCGCACATCGGCGGTGCGGAAGGACGAGACGCGACCGACCTGATCCTGGACGAGGGGAACGTCCTGAGGCTGGACGGTGATGACGCCGACTTCGGGCGGAGGCGGCTGCTGGGGCGCCTCCTGCTTGTGGCAGGCGGCAAGCGCCGCGGTGAGGCCGAGGGCCATCAGGGACGTGCGCAGAGGCAGGGGATTCATGAAAACTCCGTTCCTATTCCAGGTTTCTTAATCTTTCGCGGCCGGCCATCCGTGGGGATGTCGTACGCGTGCATAAATACGGTTACCGCATGTCTCGCCCACTCGTCCTGCGCCTTCTGGCCCCTCGCCCGCATGCCGAAGAGGCGACGATCCCCCTCGAGCCCATGCAACATGGCCAGGAACAGCTCGGCGGCCACCTCCGGGTCGTCCCGGCGCATCTCTCCCGCATCCATCGCTTCAGCCATGCAACGCGACAAACGCACCGCGACCGTACCGATCGCCGTGCGGAAGAACGTCTTCGCAGCGGCCGGGAAGCGCGGTGCTTCCGCGATCAGCATCCGGCCCAGCGCGACGTGCTCGTGATCCATCACGTAGGTATGGTGCGCCTGTGCCAACGCATACAGCGTGTCGGCCAGGCCGCGGCTCTCGGGTGCGAGGCTCGCGTGCAAAGGGTGGGCGAGTTGTTGGACGGCGGCGTGAAACAGGGTGTCCTTGTTCTCGAAATGCGCGTACACGGTCTGCTTGGACACGCCCGCCTCGCGTGCCACCGCCACCATGCTGACGCGGTAACCGTCGCGCAGGAAAAGGGCGCACGCCGCCTGAAGCACCCGCTGCTGGTGATCCGAAGCGGGGCGTGACTCCAGGTGCGACATTAACTTTACCTGCTGGACTATACCGTCCAGTTTAGAATCTCCCTCGGACCAGCGTCAACGGTCAATAGCGCCATTCGCGCGCGAATTGTTGCGTTGCAGCTTCGAGTCGGCACGAAGCCATGCTGTCCGTTTCCCGAAACAGCGCACGGATAATGTCGCGGCGCAGTGAAAACGCACCGTATCCGTTATGTCTGACGGTGTGGCTACATGCCACGTGTGGGAGCTATGCTTTCACGGATTTCTTTCCCGTCCCCACATCGATATCCGCCCATGAATGCGATTCGCACCGCCGAAAGCGGCCAGTTCGAAGCCCTCGTCTTCGATGAACTGAAAAAGATCGACTACCCCGCGGAGCGCCTCAACGAGGCGCGCTTTTTTATCCAGGCCTTCTTCGAGCGCATCGCGCCGGCCGATCACGCGCTGCACGCTCCCGACCGCTGGGCCGCCCTGATCGCCGACCTGCTGACCTTCGCGCGTGAGCGCACGCCGGGCAAAGCGAAGGTCCGTGTCTACAACCCGGGCCTGTCCGGCACCCGCGCCGTGGTCGAGGTCGTCACCGACGACATGCCCTTCCTGGTCGACACCGTATCGATGGTGGCCGCCGCGCACGCCGACGTGCACGCGATCATCCACCCGGTCGTGCCGGTGGTCCGGTCCGCCGCCGGGGTGCTCGAGTCGATCGGCGCCGGCGAGAAGACCGAGTCGCTCATGCGTTTCGAAATCGACCGCATCGACGACACCGAACTGGAGACCCTCAGGGCCAACGTCGAGACCGCGCTCCACGACGTGCGCGAGGCCGTCGACGACTGGCGTGCCATGCGCGGCAAGATGAACGAGATCGCCGACGATCTTGGCAGGCGCTCCCTGCCGTACACCGCCGACGAGGTCCGCGAGGCCAGCGACTTCCTGCGCTGGGTCGCCGACGACCATTTCACCTTCATGGGCTACCGCGAGTACGAAGTGGCGCCGGGGCAGGGCGACGAGGTGCTCAAGACCGTCGAGGGCTCGGGCCTGGGCATTCTTCGTGCCGCCGAGCGCTCGCTGGCGCCGCGATCGCTGCGCACCCTGGTGGCCAGCGAACTGCCGCGCTCGGGTTCCACCGACGCGATCATCCTGACCAAGACCAATGCCCGTTCGCCGATTCATCGCGCGGGCTACATGGATTACATCGGCGTCCTCAAGTTCGACGACACGGGGCGCCCGGTCGCCGAACAGCGTTTTCTCGGCCTGTTCTCGTCCAACGCGTACATGGCCCACCCGCAGCATGTGCCTCTGGTGCGCGACAAGTGCGAAGCGGTGATGAACCGTTCGGGCCTGAAGCGCGATTCGCATTCGGGCAAGGCGCTGCGGCACATCCTCGATACCCTGCCGCGCGAGGAGCTTTTCCAGTGCAGCACGGACGAGCTCTACGCGCTGGCCACCGGGCTGCTCGAGCTGGCGCAGCGCACGCGCACGCGCCTGTTCATCCGCCGCGACAGCTACGGCCGGTTCTTCTCGTGCCTGGTGTTCATCCCGCGCGACCGGTTCAACACGACGGTTCGCGAACGGGTCGAGAACGTCCTGCGCGACGCGTTCCACGGTGAACACGTGGATTCCGCCGTGCTCATGGGCGAAGCCGCGCTGGTTCGCCTGCACGTGGTGGTTCGTCCGCGCATCGGCGACCACCCGGTTTACGACGCCGTCAGCATCGAGTCGCAGATCGCGTCGATCGCGCGCAACTGGTACGACGACCTGCGCGATCGTCTGATCGCGACGGTGGGCGAGCAGGAAGGCATCATCCTGGCCAACCGCTACGGCAAGCTGCTGCCGGCCGGCTACGTGGACGAGGTGTCGCCGCAGGTCGCCGCGGCCGACGTGCGCGCCCTGGCCGGCCTCGACGGCCCCGATGCCATCAGCATGTCGTTCTACCATCCGTCGCACCGTCCGGAAGAACTCCGCTTCAAGGTGTATCGCTCGGGTTCCGATATCGCGCTGTCGGAGGTCCTCCCGCAGCTGGAAAACCTCGGCCTGCGCGTGCTCACCGAGCACATGTATGAAGTGAAGGCCGGCGACAGCCGCCTGTACATCCAGGATTTCGAAGTGCAGCCGGTGGGTCGTCTCGCCTTCGAGGTCGAGCAGGTCGGCACCTTGTTCGAAGACGCCTTCGAGCAGATCTGGCGCGGCAACGCGGAGAACGACGGCTTCAACCGTCTCGTGCTGGGCGCGAAGCTCGGCTGGCGCCAGGTCGCCGTGTTGCGCAGCTATACCAAGTACCTGCAGCAGGCGGGTGTCGCGTTCTCGCAGGCGTACATGGAAGACGCGCTCAATCGCTATCCAGCCATCGCGGGTCTGATCGTCGAGCTGTTCAACGCACGCTTCGACCCACGCCGCGAAAGCCTCGACGCCACGGAGCGCGCGTGGGCCGAGAGCATGTTGTCGCACGAGATGCACACGCTGATCGGCGCGGAGATCCTGTCGGCCCAGCCAGGTCTCATCGGCAACCTCATCGCATCGCTGTCGCGTCCGCGCGACGAGCAGGTGGCGGCGGTCGAAGAAGCGATCAACGCGCTGCTCGACAACGTGTCCAGCCTCGACGAAGACCGCATCCTGCGCAGTTACATCGCGCTGGTGCACGCCACGCTGCGTACCAGCTTTTTCCAGGCCTGGGACGGGGTGTTCCGCCCGTACATCAGCTTCAAGTTCGATTCGCACCAGGTGCCGGATCTGCCCAAGCCGGTGCCGTTCCGCGAGATCTTCGTCTACGCGCCGCGTGTCGAGGGTATCCATCTGCGCTTCGGTGCGGTGGCACGTGGTGGCCTGCGCTGGTCCGACCGTCGCGAGGACTTCCGTACCGAAGTCCTCGGTCTGGTGAAGGCTCAGATGGTGAAGAACACGGTCATCGTGCCCGTGGGTTCCAAGGGCGGCTTCTTCGTGAAGCGTCCGCCCGTCGGTGGCGATCGCGATGCGCAGCTCGCCGAGGGCATCGCCTGCTATCGCATGTTCATCAACGGCCTGCTCGACATCACCGACAACCTCGTCGAGGGTGCGGTGGTACCGCCGCATGACGTGATCCGTCACGACAACGACGATCCGTATCTGGTCGTCGCCGCGGACAAGGGCACGGCCACGTTCTCCGATATCGCCAACGCGATCTCGACCGAACACGGCTTCTGGCTCGACGACGCCTTCGCCTCGGGCGGCTCCAACGGCTATGACCACAAGGGCATGGGCATCACGGCGAAGGGTGCGTGGGAGTCGGTCAAGCGCCACTTCCGTGCGCTGGGTCGTGACTGCCAGACCGAAGATTTCACGGTGGTCGGCGTGGGCGACATGTCGGGCGACGTGTTCGGCAACGGTATGCTGCTCTCGGAGAAGATCCGCCTGCTGGCCGCCTTCGACCATCGCCATATCTTCCTCGACCCCAACCCGGACTCGGCGACGTCCTTCGCCGAGCGTGCGCGCATGTTCGCGCTGCCGCGCTCGTCGTGGGAGGACTATGACAAGTCGCTGATCTCGGCCGGTGGCGGCATCTGGCCGCGTACGGCGAAGTCGATCCCGGTGTCGCCGGAAATCAAGGCCGTGCTGGGCATTCGCAGCGACGCGACGCACATGGCGCCGACCGACCTGCTCTCGGCGATCCTCAAGGCGCCGGTGGATCTGCTCTGGAACGGCGGTATCGGCACCTACGTCAAGGCGACCAGCGAAACGCACGCGGACGTCGGCGACCGCGCCAACAACGCGCTGCGCGTGAACGGCAACGAGCTGCGCTGCAAGGTGGTGGGCGAGGGCGGCAACCTGGGTATGACCCAGAAGGGTCGCATCGAAGCCGGCCAGGCCGGGGTGCTCCTCAATACCGATTTCATCGACAACTCGGCTGGCGTGGATACCTCGGATCACGAGGTCAACATCAAGATCCTGCTCAACGATGCCGTCCAGCGCGGCGAGCTGACCTTCGAGGGCCGCAACAAGCAGCTGGCCGAGATGACCGATGAAGTCGGCCGCCTCGTGCTGTGGGACAACTATCGTCAGAACCAGGCCATCACCGTGATGGAGCACCAGTCGGTGCGTCGTCTCGGCTCGATGGCTCACTTCATCAGCACGCTCGAAGCCGAAGGCATGCTCGACCGTGCGGTGGAATCGCTGCCGACGGCCGCCGAACTGGCGGAGCGCAAGCTGCGCGGTCAGGGCCTGACCCGTCCGGAACTGTCCGTGCTGCTGTCGTACGACAAGATCCGGCTGTTCCAGCAGCTGCTGGATTCGGACGTGCCGGAAGATCCGTATCTTTCGCGCGAACTGGTCCGCTACTTCCCCGTGCCGCTGCACGAGAAGTACGCCGAGCACATGCAGCGCCATCGCCTGAAGCGCGAGATCATCGCCACTGCGGTGACCAACTCGACGATCAACCGCATGGGCGCGACGTTCATGATGCGCATGCAGGAAGACACGGGCCACGGTCCGGCGTCGATCGCCAAGGCGTACACCGCCGCACGCGAAATCCTCGATGCGCGCGAACTGTGGGCCGAGATCGAGAAGCTCGACGGCAAGGTCGCGGAAGACACCCAGATCGACGCGATCCTACAGATCTGGTCGTTGCTGCGTCACCTGACCCGCTGGCTGCTCAACCGTCCGGGCGGCACGCTCGACATCGCCGCCAACGTCGATCGTTTCGCCAGCGAAGTGACCGTCTTGCGCAAGGCGCTGCCCGATGCCCTGACCGATACCGGCCGTGGCGACTTTGGCGCGAGCCAGGAGAAGTGGGAAGGCCTCGGCGTCCCCGGTGAACTGGCGGTCCGTCTTGCCCGCGTACCGGTGCTGCGTGCGGCGCTGGACATGGTCGAAGTGTCGAAGCAGAGCGGCAAGGACATGGCGACGGTCGCCCGTGTGTTCTACGAGCTGGCCGAGGCACTGGACCTCGACTGGCTGCGTGGGCAGATCGAGGCCCTGCCGGTCGAAGGTGCCTGGCACGCGCAGGCGCGTGGTTCGCTGCTGGACGAGCTCAACGCCCAGCATCGCGCCCTGGCCCTGCAGGTGCTTTCGGTCGCCGGCGACCGCACGGACATCAGCCCGGTCAAGGCCTGGCTGGAGCGGGACGATGCCACGCTGAAGTACACCCGCGCGATGCTGGCCGAGATCCTGACCCAGAATGCGGACTACCCGATCGCCTCCGTCGCGGTCCGTCGTCTGGCACAGCTGGCGCAGATTCCGGTGTAAAAAGGCGGGCTCCCATCAGGGCGAGGCATCGCCTTCCTGGTGGGAGCCACATCGCCGGGGGAGAGCCCCGGTCTTGTGGGAGCCGGCCTGCTGGCGATCCCGCGGCAGCGGGCAACCCCACAGGAAGCTGCGGCAACTTCAGCCTATCCGACTCCGCCATTTAAGGACTAAGCTCCGGACTGGATCCGGAAGCCCACACCTCATGCGCCTAGCCTTTGTCGCCAGCGAAACCGAAGTGGCCCAACGCGCCCGTGCGGCGCTAGTCAAACGCTACAAGGGCGTCGAACCCGAAGACGCCGAGATCGTCGTTTCTCTCGGGGGCGACGGCTTCATGCTTCGCACCCTCCACGCCCACCGCACCCTCGGCCTGCCGTTCTACGGCATGAAGCTGGGTCGCCTGGGTTTTCTGATGAACCAGCACGACCTCGACCACCTGCCCGAACGTATCGAGCGGGCCCATCCGGCCGTGCTGCATCCGCTGGAGATGCATAGCGTCTGCTGCGACGGTGTCGAACACCGCGCGCTGGCCTTCAACGAAGTCGCGCTGCTACGTCAGAGCAACCAGGCGGCTCATCTGACGGTCAGCCTCAACGGCGAGATGAAGCTCGACGAGCTCGTCTGCGATGGCGTCCTGGTTTGCACCCCGGCCGGCTCCACCGCGTACAACCTGTCCGCCCATGGCCCCATCCTCCCCCTGGACGCCAACGTGCTGGCCATGACGCCGATCAGCCCGTTCCGGCCGCGGCGCTGGCGCGGCGCGATCCTGCCCCACGCCACCCGCGTCACGTTGCACACCAAGGATCCGAACAAGCGGCCGATCAGCGCCACCGCGGATTTTCACGAGGTGCGCGACGTCCGCTCGGTCGAGATCAAGCAGTCGCGCCGGAACGCGGTCCGCCTCCTGTTCGATCCGGAGCACAATCTCCAGCAACGTATCCTCGACGAACAATTCGCCCCCTGACCGGAGGCGAACCTGTAGGAGCGCGCCTTGCGCGCGACGGCCTTTAGCCCCAACCTCCATCCCATGAACGCCCCCGAAGAAAGCCAGAACGCCCACAACGACGCCTCAGTCAGCGACAACCGCCTCGTCGTCGCCATCTCCTCGCGCGCGCTCTTCGACATGGAAGACAGTCACGACCTGTTCGAGCGCGACGGCCTCGATGCCTACCGTGCCTTCCAGATCGAGCACGAAAACGACCTGCTGAAGCCTGGCGTGGCTTTTCCACTGGTGCAGAAGCTTCTCGGCCTGAACGCATTGTCCGGCGACGTCCCGCCGGTCGAGGTGATTCTCCTGTCGCGCAACTCCGGCGACACGGGCCTGCGGATCTTCAACGCGATCCAGCATTACAAGCTGGGTATCTCGCGGGCGGCGTTCACCAGCGGTGCGCCGACCTCCGATTACATCGCCCCGTTCCGGGCGGATCTGTTCCTCTCAGCCAATGCGGAAGATGTGGGCCGCGCGTTGCGGGCGGGCGTCGCCGCCGCGACGATCCTCCCGTCGACGGCGCCGCAGCGCTCCAGCGAACAGCTTCGCATTGCCTTCGATGGTGACGCCGTGATCTTCGGCGATGAAGGTGAGCGTGTCTCGAAAGAGCAGGGCCTGGATGCGTTTCATCGCAGTGAGTCGGAGCTGTGGGCCGAGCCACTGTCGGGCGGCCCGTTCCGTGGTTTCCTGGCCGCGCTGCATCGCCTGCAGGCCGCGTTCCCGGCGGAGACCTCGCCGATTCGTACGGCGCTGGTGACGGCGCGTTCCGCACCGGCGCATAAGCGCGTGATTCTTACGCTTCGCCGCTGGGGTGTTCGCATCGACGAGGCGTTGTTCCTCGGTGGCCGTGACAAGGGGCCGTTCCTCGATGCCTTTGGCGCCGATATCTTTTTCGACGACTCCCCGGCCAACGTGGAGTCGGCCCGCCGGCACGTGGCGACGGGGCATGTACCGCACGGCGTTTCGAACAACTGAGTCCGCTTCTCCCCGGATGCCGGGATCAGAGACCCATCATGGGCCCTGTCCGGGTAACGGACGCTTGCTGACTCGCTTGCTGCATGGAGGCATCGCGGGCTTGCTGTTGTAAGGCGGCATCCCATTGCTGTCCTTGGGCGAGGCTCCGCTCCATAGGCGGTGCGGGTGAGGCCAGGTCGAGCGTGGCGACAGCCCCCGGACGGATCCCCGTGCACACGATGCTCCGCCCCTGAACCTCGACGTCACACAACTCACTTGCGTCGCGTATGTTCGATTGACGCGCGACAAGCGCCAT
>NZ_FUYT01000012.1:0-119001 GCF_900167995.1 Luteibacter sp. 22Crub2.1 | reverse complement strand
CGGATCCCCGTGCACACGATGCTCCGCCCCTGAACCTCGACGTCACACAACTCACTTGCGTCGCGTATGTTCGATTGACGCGCGACAAGCGCCATCTGTGCCGGTTTATCGTTTGAGATTTCCATGGGGAGCTGCATGCGCAGTGACGCGTAGAGCGGGTCCGAATGGGCGCTCGGTAGACTTGTTCGCGGGTGGGCGTCTGCCATCGGATGAGGCGATCCGATCAGCCGGCCGGGGTCGTCGGGATGGAAGTCCTTACGAGCGGCCTCCCTTTCCAGGCGAAGACTCCGCGTATCCTCCAGCTCCCGCAGCAGCCTGGGATCGGTTACGTCCTTCATCTCGGTATACGACACGGTCGTGGTCGGTTGCGCACTGGTAAATTCGCTCCAGTCGCCGTTGCGGTCGCGCCCGAAGAAATGATCGTTCCGCCCGATGACGTCGGGGTCCATGTGAGACCTGTCGCCGATGGCCGAGGTCCAGGCCGCGGCCATGTCTGCGCCGTATGAGGCGCGCTCTGCTGCTGACATGCCTGTCGCGCGCGCCATGTCACCCAGTGTGGCTGCGCCGCGGCGGGTTCCCATGAGATCGTTGTCCAGCATGGTCTTCCAGATCTTCTCGGACTCTTCCGGCCCATTCGCGCCGTGATTTCGAGCGGCCTCGAGAAGTTTTCGGGGTGTCCAGGCGTTGGGATCCACACCGATATTCTCGAACGCCTTGTCGTGGGCAAGCTGCACATATCGCCCAGGCAGGTTCAATGCACCCTGAGGTTCGTGGGCTTTGAGGCGGGCCTCGCGCATCGCTAAATCCTGATTTATCAAATCAACGCCGAAATTGTCCCAGTCGCGTTCTGAAAGCGTCTTATGGCTATGTTCTCGGGCGTAGGCTTGTGCGTAGGCATTCGCAGTGGCGCCTGGCATGTTGTCATTACGTACCACCCCAAGTGCTAACTGTCCGTAGCCGTCGTTCCCTGGAAGCTGGGCAAGATAATTCCAATACAACTCGCGGTTGCCTTGCTCGGCGTAGCTTCTGAGAATCTCGAGGTCGGAGCTATCGAGTGCGTGCGGTTGCTGCGACATTTAGCGAACCTCTCGGTCTTTGAGTGTTTTTCTGACGAACGCTTCGAGGCGTTGCCAGTTCGGCATCACGACCCTCAGATAGCTGAGAGTCACCACGACGCGATACTCGGGAATGAGGAACTGATGCCTGCAAGTTGATCGGCGGCCTCCGTCTCGTGCGTCGACGATACGGCCGTTTTCGAGCCGCGCGCCGTCCTGGATCAAATGAGAGGAACATTCAATGAAGGTGGTCGGCACTCCATTCGGCCCTATGCGGACGAACCAGTCCGCATTCTGGCTCGGCGTTGGCGACCGCGCTCGCTCTCCATACCGCTTTATGTAGTAAGTGCGGAATTTGTCGAAGTCGACATAATAGGGAGTCAGCCCGTAGATGGGGTTTTGTTCGATCCGTTGATCGAGATTCGTCGCCGGATGCATGCGCTGGCGTGGATCACCCGGATCCACAGGTTCGACAGACCTGCGGAGGTGCGTCTGATACTCGGCGTCGGTAAGTTGCTTCACCGGGTCGAGGTCGATGGCGATGTTGTTGAGGAAGTACTCTGGTGTGTCGTGATAGTCGATGCCCATGGGAAGTGGCTGCAAAGAAGGCCACTGCACGTTCAACATTAGCCCACCATCGGAATCCGGCCCCGATTGCTGGTAGTACATGCTTTTCGGAAAACGAAAGCGATGAGGCCCGAGCTTCGCGTCAACAGTCGGTACGGCCGCTTCGCTTTTATCGGGGGGAGCTAGCGGAGCAAGCAACGATGCCGACTCTCCAGCATGCAGAGGCGCCGCGCTGAGCGCCGCAAGAAACGCAATTAAAGACTTGGAAACAGGCATGGCCTCTCCTTGGTCGATCGTCTGGGGCGGCGGCGTGTTCGGCTTCCGCGATGAGGTCAAGGTACGGCAAATGACGGGTGTCGGCACCGACGGGGTCACCACGATCTGCTCGCCCGCCCGCAGGGACATGAGGCTGGTCGACGATGCGGGTGTCGACGCGAGGTGGCTGTCGTCGCGATGGGCGGCAACGAACTGCTTCAATGCATCGGACTCACGCCTCGCCAGCGATTCATCCCGAGGCCCATGGACGACGCAAACCGTGAAACGGCGGTCGAGCATAATGGCGTTGTTGCCGTAGCGGTCGTGCAGGGCGCTCAGGCCCCGCGTCGTGGCAAGACATCGCCACGGCGATTCCGCGTCGGTCAGCGCGGCGATGGGCGGAAGCGTGTCGAGGGCATGGGCCAGCAGTAACGACGACTCGCCCTCGTCCAGCGCCGCCTGCCACTGGCGTATGGCCGATTCGATAAAGGGGCCGGACGCGGTGCGCCACCGATCGGGCACATCCAGGTACACAGTCGCTCGCCGCCAGGATGCCGGTGCCAGCCTTTCGCTCCGCGTGGCGGCATCCACGATCGGGTCCGCAAAAGGCGCCAGAACGTCGGAGACACGCTTCCAAACGATATCGATACCGGCATCATCAAGCCCCAGCCACCCACGAAGTCCTCCCCTGGCCTGGAAACCGACTTCAGGACGCTCTGCCAGCGTCTGCAGGAAGGCGCGTCGGGATACGTAGTGGACGGCCTGTGCGCAAAGCCGGTGGATATCGCCCGGGACGGCCGGCGGCGCATCGTTGTGCGCAGACCGCAGCACGTCGGCGACCACATGCGCCAGGCTGACGAACGCGTTCCGCGTGTGACTGACGATGAATCGTTCGTGTCGGTTCGCCTCAGGGAACCACGCCGCAGCAAGGTGTCGAAGCTCGTCGACCAACAAGCCTTGCGGTCCCCACGCGCCGGCCAACGGATTCCAGGCAGGGCCGCCGCCGAAAGGGTTCAGCCGAAGGACGGTCCTCCCGGGTGCCGCCTGTGCGAAGGCAAGGCTGCGGGAGCCGCAGTCGATGACGAGGGTGGACCCGTCTGCGTGTCGCAGCGACGCAAGGACGACGGCGTGCGCCTCAGGATAATACGGAGCGGACACGAGGACCGACGCGGCATCGGGTGCGCCCAGCGTGCGCCCACGCTCTTTCGTTACGTGAATTGCACCGGGCTTGATCGCGGTAAGCAGGAGGGACGAGGCTGATAAGCGGTCGAATGGGCCGGACACCGGGACCGAGGGAGCCCGGCGCCGCAAAAACACGATACCCAGGCACCACAGCAATAGCGGCAGCACCAGCCCCGCGCCCGCGCAGATCGCGATGCGCGTTGCATACGGCCGGTAAGCCGGCTGATCGAGCACATGCCAATAGTCGTGCCACAGGCCGGGTGCGAAGGCCGACATCGGCAGGCCTAGTGAGAAAAGGATCAATCCGCTCGCGAGGGAGGGGGCGATCGCACACGCGCCGAGGGCCGAAACAGCCGCGCCGACGCGCCAGAACCATGGCTCCATGCCATTCCTTGGTGATTGTTTTCCGGGTCGAATTATCGCATGGGTGCGGCCACGGCCAACCTGCCGACGCGACTCAGACGATGTTGGTCCACCGCCACCAGTCGGTCTTCTTCTCTTCGCGCACGAAGGTGAAAAGTCCCGCACCGAGAATCAGCACGATGCCCACGAGCATCGGCCAGTCGAGATGGTCGTGGAAGATCAGATACCCGAACAGGATCGCCCACAACATCTGGCTGTACTGGGTCGGTGCCACGCGCGCCGCCGGGGCGTTCTGCGTGGCAAGCATCAGCAGCACCGCGCCCGCCGCCGCGAGCAGCCCGTAGCCAAGCACCAGGAACCACTGGTGCAGGTCCGGCCACACGAAGTGCGGCAGCATCATGATGAAGCCGGCGATCATCGGCCCGATCACGCCCGCGCCGTAGAGGGTGATGCGCTTCTCGGTGGCTCCGGCCATGCGTAGGGCGATGATCGACAAGGCACCGGTGATTCCGCAGATGATCGCCGCGACGTGGCCTTGGCCCAGGTGACGGAATCCGGGCCGCAGAACGACCAGCACGCCGAGAAATCCCACGACCACGGCGGACCAGCGTCGCCAGCCCACGTGCTCGCGGAGGAACACCACCGAGAGAATCGTCACGAAGATCGGCAGCAGGAAGATCAGTGAGAACGCCTCCGCCATCGGCAGGGCGGTAAAAGCCATGACGGCGGTGATGTTGCCGATGGCGCCGGCCATGGCGCGCAGCAGCCAGAGGCCGGGCATCTTCGACACCACGACCTCGCTCCAGCGGTCCCCCGGCTTCTTCAGGAACGGAAAGGCCGCCATGGCGAGGACGGCGCCGAAGAACACCGCTTCATACGGCGGCAGGGAGCCCTCGAGGGACTTCACGAAGGCATCGCTCCACGCGTAAGCCGCGTAGCAGGCGAAACCGAGCAGGACGCCTTTGAACATGGGGAAAATCCTTAAGGCGGGGGCATCCCATTATGCAAACGTTTGCAGCCCTTGTATGCATGTTGCGGGACGCCATGACCCCGGCCCCGCGCGGGTCTACAATCGAGGGCTTTCCGGCTGCCCACGTACGAGTACCCGCATGGCTCACCGTCTCGACCCGCTCGATCTTTACGACGTCCGCTCGCTGCTTACCGATGAGGAGCGCGCCGTGCAGGACGCCGTTGGCCGTTTTGTCGACGAAAAGGTGTTGCCGATCATCGGCGACGCGTTCGAGCAGGGGCGTTTCCCGGCGGAACTGGTCTCCGAGATCGCCTCTCTGGGCCTGCTCGGCGCCACGTTGCCCGAGGAATACGGCTGTGCCGGCATGAACGCCGTGAGCTATGGCCTGATCTGCCAGGAGCTGGAGCGGGGCGATTCCGGTCTGCGCAGCTTCGCTTCGGTGCAGAGCTCGCTGTGCATGTATCCGATCTTTGCCTACGGCTCCGAGGAACAGAAACGCGAGTACCTGCCGCGCATGGCCGCGGGCGAGGTGATCGGGTGCTTCGGTCTGACCGAGCCGCACGGTGGGTCGGACCCAGCCAACATGAAAACCGTGGCTCGCCAGGACGGCGGCGACTGGGTGATCAACGGCGCCAAGATGTGGATCACCAACGGCAACCTGGCGCACATCGCCATCGTCTGGGCGCAGACCGACGACGGCATCCAGGGCTTCATCGTGCCGACGGACACCAGGGGTTTCGCCGCGCAGGAAGTCCACAAGAAGATGAGTCTGCGCGCCTCGGTGACGTCGGGTCTGTTCTTCGACGACGTACGTGTTCCCGACAGCGCGCGACTCCCCAACGTCAAGGGTCTGAAGGGCCCGCTGGGCTGCCTCAATCAGGCGCGCTACGGCATCACCTGGGGCCCGATCGGCGCCGCGCAGGCCTGCCTGAAGGAAGTGCTCGACTACGCCTCGCAGCGCATTCTGTTCGGTCGCCCGCTGGCGGCCAACCAGGCCGTGCAGATCCGCGTCGCCGACATGGCACGCCGCATCACGACGGCGCAGCTGCTTTCGTTGCAGCTCGGTCGCCTGAAAGATGCCGGCCGTCTGCAGCCGACGCAGGTGTCGCTGGCGAAGTGGAACAACGTGCGCATGGCGATCGATATCGCGCGTGACTGCCGCGACATCCTCGGTGGCGCGGGTATCACGACCGAGCATTCGGCGATCCGCCACGCGCTGAACCTGGAATCGGTCATCACCTATGAAGGCACCGAGACCGTTCACCAGCTGGTGGTCGGTCGGGAGCTCACCGGCATCAACGCATTCTGAGGCACGTGCCATGCACGGCCCGCGTATCGAGACCGACCGGCTGATCCTGCGCCCCACCGCGGCGGAGGATTTCGAGGCGTGGGCCGCATGCATGGGCGATCCGGAAGTGAATCGCTTCCTGGGCGGCCCGCAGCCACGCGCCGTGGCCTGGCGCAACTTCATGACCATGGCCGGCTGCTGGAGCATCAACGGCTTCGGCATGTTCTCCGTCATCGAGCGCGCGAGCGGTCGCTGGATCGGTCGTCTGGGTCCCTGGCAGCCCGATGGCTGGCCGGGCCATGAGATCGGCTGGGGCATGGCGCGGGATACCTGGGGCAAGGGTTACGCGACCGAAGGCGCCGCCGCGTCGATGGACTGGGCGTTCGACCATCTCGGCTGGAGCCAGGTGATTCATTCGATCGCGCCGACGAATATCGCGTCCATCGCCGTGGCGAAGAAGCTCGGTTCTCGCTGGCAGGGGCCCGGCGCGCTGCCCGCGCCCTCCAAGGATGCTGTCGTCGACCTCTGGGGCCAGACGCGCGAGCAGTGGCTCGCCCGGCGTCGCTGACGTATACGCCGGGCGGGCTCGTGTGTGGCCTCGCCCGGCTCTCTCTCTTACGAGTATTTCGCCATGTCCGTCCCACATCCCATTCCCGCCCGGCACAAGGGCTTCAACCGCGCCGAGATCGTCGACCAGAACTTCGTCGAGTACGTGCAGTTCTGGCAGGGCGACGTCGCGCGCGCGCCGCAGGACGATGAACCGGTATTGCCGGGCAGCGCGCTGGATGCACGCGGTTTTCGCGAACTGCTCGAGTCGCAGCTGATCAGCCGCCATCTCGATCTGATGGCACGGGTGCTGCGCGTACAGAACAAGGTGTTCTATACGATCGGCTCGTCGGGCCACGAGGGCAACGCGATGGTGGCGCGGCTGACGCGGCACACCGATCCGGCCTTCCTGCATTACCGCAGCGGCGGTTTCATGGCCGAGCGGTTCCGCAAGCTGCCGGGCATGGATCCGGTGATGGATTCCGCGCTGTCATTCGCGGCGAGCCGCGAAGATCCCGCCTCGGGCGGGCGGCACAAGGTGTGGGGCAGCAAACCGTTATGGGTGTTGCCGCAAACCTCCACCATCGCATCGCACCTGCCCAAGGCGCTGGGCACGGCCATTGCGATCGAGCAAGGACGCCGCATCGGGCATGCCCTGCCGATCCCTCAGGATTCGATCGCGGTGTGCTCGTTCGGCGATGCATCCTCGAACCACGCGACCGCGCAGACGGCCTTCAATGCGGCGGCGTGGACCGCGTACCAGAAGCTGCCCGCCCCCGTGCTGTTCGTCTGCGAGGACAACGGCATCGGCATCTCGGTGAAGACGCCGGGCGGTTGGGTGGCGAACAACTTCCGTCACCGCCCCGACCTGGATTACTTCCATGCCGACGGGCTGGATCTGGCGGGTGGTTATGCCGATGTCCAGCGCGCCGTCGAACACTGCCGGCGCACGCGGCGTCCGACCTTCCTGCACCTGACCACCACGCGTGTCATGGGCCACGCCGGCACCGATTTCGAGATCGAGTGGCGCTCGATCGACGAGCTGGTGGCGCTCGAAGCGACCGATCCGTTGCTGCGCAGCGCGGCGATCGCACTGGCCTCGGGTCTGTACGACAAAGACAGCTTGCTCAATCTTTACAACGCCACGCGCAACCGCTGTTTCGAAGCGGCCGAGGACGCCGATCGCCGCCCGCGGCTCGCGTCGCTCGAGGAAGTCATGGCGCCGCTGGCGCCGTACACGCCGGACGCGGTTCGTGCGGAAGCGGAACGCGCCGCCGATGCCGCCGAGCGGGAGCGCGTGTTCGGCGGCGCCGACAAGCTCCCCGAGGCGCAGCCGCCGAAGCATCTGGCCGTCCAGATCGGTCAGGCCCTGCACGATCTGATGGCGAAGTATCCGGAAAGCCTGCTGTTCGGCGAGGACGTCGCGCAAAAGGGTGGTGTGTATACGGTCACCAAGGGTCTTCATAAGGCGTTCCGCAACACGCGGGTGTTCAACACGCTGCTCGACGAAACGATGATCCTCGGCCTCGCGCAGGGCTATGCCAACATGGGCATGCTGCCGCTGCCGGAGATCCAGTACCTGGCGTACTTCCATAACGCCTGCGATCAGATCCGCGGTGAAGCGGCTTCCTTGCAGTTCTTCTCGAACGACCAGTATCGGAATCCGATGTTGATGCGCGTGGCCTCGCTGGGTTATCAGCGCGGCTTCGGCGGTCACTTCCACAACGACAATTCGATCACCGCGCTGCGCGACATCCCCGGCCTCGTCGTGGGCTGCCCGAGTCGCGGGGACGATGCTGCGACGATGCTGCGCACGATGGCGGCTCTGGCGAAGGTGGACGGCCGCGTGACGGCCTTCCTCGAACCGATCGCGCTGTACATGACCAAGGACCTCCACGAAGCCGGCGACGGTCGGTGGCAGTTTCCCTATCCGGCACCTGGTGAGGCCATGCCGCTGGGCGAGGGGCGGGTTTATGGCGACGACGCCGACGACCTCGTGGTGTTCACGTTCGGCAACGGCGTGCCGATGAGTCTGCGTGCCGCGAAGCGTATCGAGGCGGAGCAGGGCTGGAAGGTGCGCGTGGTCGATCTGCGCTGGCTGGTGCCGCTGAACGATGGCTTCATCGCGACGCAGGCGGCGAAGGCGAAGCGCATCCTCGTCGTGGACGAGGGGCGCAAGAGCGCGGGCGTCGGCGAGGGAGTGATCACGGCGATCGTCGAAGCGGGCCTCGGGCACGTGCCGTTGCGCCGGGTCGTCGGTGCGGACACGTTCACACCGCTGGCGGGGGCGGCGTTTCTGGTATTGCCGGGGGACGACGATATCGTGGCCGCGGCGGAATCGATGCGGGAGCGCACGTAGACCGCAGCGCGGCCTAGTTGGCCACCTTACCCTCGCGCCGCACCAGGGCCGGCCCCGCCGGCCCCGAGCACACCACCCGGTTGCGACCCGCCAGCTTGGCCGCGTACATCGCCGCGTCGGCGCGTTCGATCAACGATTGCAACGTATCCGCCGGCGTGCGCAACGCCACGCCGATGGACACCGTGAGCGGTTCGCTGTTCTCGCCCAGGTGAGCATCCAGTCGTGTGATGCGGCGGCACAACCGTGTGGCAACCTGCATGGCGTTCTCGCGATCCACGCCCTGCAGCATGGCGACGAACTCCTCACCGCCGAAACGACCGAGCAGATCCGAAGGCCTCAGTTCGTCTCGCAGTGCCGCCGCCACCGCCACGAGCGCACGGTCGCCTGCGGCGTGACCGAAGCGGTCGTTGAGTTCCTTGAAATGGTCCAGGTCGAGGAAGAGCAGGGCGATCGGACGCGACAAGCCTTGCTCCAGACGCTCCAGCGCGGCATCCGTCCAGGCGCGGCGGTTGTGCACCCCGGTCAGCGGGTCGCTGTCGGCCAGCTGCCGGGCGCGATCGCGATCGTGGCGGATGGTGAGTGCGCGATCCGACAAGCCGATCGACAGTACGATGGCTTCGAACGCGCCGAAGGCGATCGCCGCGTTGGGCAGCCACGGCGCGTCGGCAAGCATGCCCTGGGTCTGCGCACCGCATAACGCGGTCAGCAACAGCAACGGTGTCCAGCCCACGAGGAAGAACCAGGCGTGTCGCGAGCCGCGGGCCGCGGCGATGGCGCCGGCGACCAGCAGCAACGATGCGCCGATCAAAAGCAATGGCTGCAGCAGCAAGGCCGCCGTCTGCACGAGCACCTCGATACCCGTCGCACGCAACACGATCAGCACGGGCATGCCGACGGCGAACGCCAATACCGGCATGCGCAACAGCGGTGCGTAGTCATCGATCTTGGCGAAGCGCAGCACGAACAGCGCCGAGAACGAGACCGAAAGCGACGTCGCCGCGGCGCCGAGCGTATCGCCCATGCCCGCCAGCGACTCGAACTCCAGGGGATGGAAGATGTAGCCCGTCTTTACGCCCTGGATCAGCGCGTAGCAGACCAGATAAGCCGCGTACCAGCCGAAGGTCATGTCACGCAGGATGGCGGCGAAGCACATCGCCATCAGTGCCATCGTCAGGATGACCGCGAAACAGGCCGTCGCGAAAGCGACCCAGCCACTGTCGTCGCGCAGATAGTCGGCCCACGAACTGGTCGACAGCGTGACCGCGCCGGCGGGCATCGTCGTCGGCTCGAACTTGAGCAGGATCGTGTGCGATGCGGGCATTGACGCGGGCAGGCTGAACATCAGGCGCCCATGTCCATGCACGCCGGGGCCGAAGTCTTCGAGCGACGTGGAGACCGCGCGCCCGTGTTCGTCGTAGAGGGACACGGCACCGAGACCGGGCGTGTTGATGCTCAGCACGCGTTCGCCGGCGGTCCAGGGCGGAAGTTGTCGCAGGATGACCCACGTGCCGTTGGCCGACGCCGGGAAGACCTGCATACGCGCCGGATCGAACGAGGCGAGCGGCCGGTTGTAGGCTTCGAGCAGGACGTCCGCCGGGACGTCACCGGGATGGGCCTCACGCCAGTTGCCGGTGAGAGTGGCCGCAGGTGCCGCCATGACGGTGAAGAGAAGGCAGGTGAGTGCCGCCTGGAACAGGCGACGTATCCACTGCCACTGTCTTTCCCTCGAGCTCATGCCAGTCCTGCATCCGACGTACGGCGGCGCGCCAGCCGGGCGCGCGACGTGGATCCGGCGGCATTCCAAGGAAAGCCCGTCTCCCCTTACCAGCGGCCATATTGTGCCGCTATTCGGCAAGCATGTCGCCTTGACCGTTGGAGGTAGGTGAAGGGCCTAGGCCGTCGCCGGAGCGGCCAGACCGCCGAAGCGCTCCAGCAGCTGGGTCTGCGCGTCCCGTACCGGCTGCCCGGCCGCCGGCTGGAGCAGCGCGTAACCGCCATCGGCCTGCTGGACCCACGCCGAGTGGTTGTCGGTCAGGTAGAGCTCGAGCTCGCGGCGCACACGCTGGCATAGCTTCTTGCCCTCGATGGGGAAGCAGGTCTCGACACGGCGGTCGAGGTTGCGCTCCATCAGGTCGGCACTGGCCAGGAAAAGTTCGGGCTCGCCATCGTTGTGGAACCAGTAGACGCGGCTGTGCTCCAGGAACCGGCCGACCACCGAGCGCACGCGGATGTTCTGCGACACCCCCGGAATGCCGGGCCTCAGGCAGCACATGCCGCGAACGATGAGCTCGACGCGGACGCCTGCCTGGCTCGCCCGGTACAACGCGCGGATGAGCTTGGGGTCCGTGACCGCATTGATCTTGAAGACCAGTTCCGCTTTTTTGCCGGCGGCGGCATTCGTCGCCTCGCGGGCGATGAGGTCGAGCAGGCCCTTTTTCAGGGTGAACGGCGCATACAGCATGCGCTTCATCTTCAGCGCCTTGCCCATGCCCGTGAGCAGACGGAAGAGGCGATGCACGTCGTCGCACAAGGCCTCGTCCGAGGTCAGCAGGCTGTAATCGGTGTAGAGGCGCGCGTTGCCCGAGTGATAGTTACCCGTGCCGAGGTGCGCGTAGCTCACCAGTTTTCCGTTCTCGCGGCGCTGTACGAGCATGAGCTTGGCATGCGTCTTCACGCCGACGACGCCATAGGTCACCACCGCACCGGCCTGCTGCAGGCGTGACGCGAGGCTGAGATTGGATTCCTCGTCGAACCGCGCGCGCAGCTCGACCACGGCGGTGACTTCCTTGCCCGAACGTGCGGCGTCCACGAGCGCGTCGACGATTTCCGAATTGGCGCCGCTCCGGTACAGCGTCTGCTTGATCGTCAGCACCTGCGGGTCCTTCGCCGCCTGGCGCAGGAAGTCGACGACGGGCGAGAACGACTCGAACGGGTGGTGCAGCAATACGTCCTGTTTGCCGATGACCGCGAACATGTCCTCGGCCGCGGCCAGCACCTTGGGCAGTGCCGGGATGAAGGTCGGGAACTGCAGGCGTGCGTACTGCGGCTGCAGGGTCATCTCGAAAAGGCGAGCCAGGTTGACCGGGCCGTTGACTTCGTAAAGGGAGTCGGCCTCGAGCGAATACTGCTTCAGCAGATAGTCGACCAGCGGCTTGGGACAGTTATCCGCGACTTCCAGGCGCACGGCGTCGCCGTAGCGTCGTGAGAAGAGCTCGCCGCGCAGCGTGCGCGCGAGATCTTCCACGTCTTCCGGATCGATCGTGAGATCCGCGTTGCGGGTCAGGCGGAACTGATACGAGCCCAGCACGCGCATGCCGGGAAAAAGATCGTCCGCGTGCGCATGGATGATCGAAGAGAGCAGGACGTAGTTGTCGCCGCCCTCGCAGATCTCCGGGGGCATGCGGATCAGACGCGGCAGGATGCGCGGGGCGGGAACGATGGCGAGGCCCGAATCCCGGCCGAACGCATCGGTGCCTTCCAGCTGCACGATGAAGTTGAGGCTCTTGTTGACCAGGCGCGGGAACGGATGGGTCGGATCGAGGCCGATCGGCGTGACCAGGGGCGCCACTTCATGGCGGAAATATCGGCGTACCCAGAGCTTCTGCTTATGCGTCCACTGGTTGCGCCGGACGATGGCGATACCCTCGGCGGCCAGGGCCGGAAGGATTTTCTCGTTGAGGATCTGGTACTGCCGGTCGATCTGGCGATGAGCGACCTCGGCGATCTCGGCGAGCACGCGGCGTGGCGGAATGCCGTCGGCGCCGATCACTTCGTGGTCGAACGCGATCTGCTGCTTGAGGCCGGCGACGCGGATCTCGAAGAACTCGTCCATGTTGGACGAGAAGATCAGCAGGAATTTGAGGCGTTCGATCAGCGGCTTGGATTCGTCCAGCGCCTGGTCGAGGACGCGGATGTTGAACTGCAGCTGCGACAGTTCGCGATGGAGGTAGAGGCTGCTGTCACTGAGGTCGACTTCCGGCAGGTCCGGCGGCGCCGCGGCTTTGCTGGCGGGGACCCTCGGTGTCGTCGGCGTCTCGTTGGGTGGCGTCATCGTGTCCAGGGCGTCGTCCTCGTCGCGAATTACGACGACCCCATGGTACGCCGCCCGGGGAGGATATGACCGGGCTCTTACATCACCGTGACACGCAGTTCAGATGACGAGCGGCTCGGGCTCGAGGGTGACGCCGAACATGGCCTCGACGCCCGCGATCACTTTCTGCGCGAAGCTCCACAGCTGGGGGCCGCTGGCCTTGCCGTGGTTCACGAGAACCAGTGCGTGCCGATTGGACATGCCGGCATCGCCGTCGCGTGCGCCCTTGAAGCCCGCCGTTTCGATCAGCCACCCGGCGGAAAGCTTGGCCGTGCCGCCCGCATGCGGCCACACCGGCAGGCCAGGGTGGGCGAGCGCCAGGGCGTCGGCCTGATGGGCGCCGACGATGGGGTTCTTGAAGAAGCTGCCCGCATTGCCGATCACGGCCGGGTCGGGAAGTTTGCGCGAGCGCAGCCTGACGACGGCCTCGGCCACGTGATACGGGGTGGCGCGCTGCGCGCCCATCTTTTCCATTTCTTCGCGGATGCCCGCGTAGTCGAGCGACAGCGGCCTTTCACGCGGGAGATCGAAGGTCACCGCCACGACGATCCAGCGTCTCGGTTGCCGCTTGAACGCGGAGTCTCGATAGGAGAACGCACAGGCGGCCTTGTCGAGCAGGACGAACTCGCCCTTGTGCGTATCCCAGGCCTCGACCGTGTCGATGAACTCCGCCACTTCGACGCCGTACGCACCGATATTCTGAATGGGCGAGGCACCCACGGTGCCGGGGATCAGGATCAGATTCTCGAGGCCTGCATAGCCCTGGCCCAGCGACCACCGCACGAAGTCATCCCAGCGTTCACCGGCGGCGACACGGATCAGTACGCGATCGTCGCGCTGAAACGTTTCGACGCCGCGGTTGGCGATGGCAACGACGGTCGCGTCGATGTCGCCCCTGATCAGCATGTTGCTGCCCTCGCCCAGGACCAGCACCTTGCCGTCGCGAACGGCAGGGTAGGCAAGCAGCCCGGGCAGCTTGCCGACGTCGTGCACCTCGGCCAGCAGCCGCGCACGGGCATCCACGCGCAGCGTGTTCCGTCCGGCGAGCGGTGCGTCGCTGGTGAGCAGGAAACCACCCATGTCGATGGGATCGTTGTTCATGCCACGATCCCGCGGCGACGGATTTCGGTGACGGCTTCGGCGATCAGCTTCGGGCCGCGGTAGACCAGGCCCGAATAGACCTGCACCAGGGATGCGCCGGCCTCGATTTTTTCGGCGGCGGTGTCGCCGTCGAGAATGCCGCCCACGCCGATGATGGGCAGCCGGCCGCCCACGCGGGCCTTCATGCCGCGCAGTACACGCGTGGACTTTTCGAACAGCGGCCGTCCCGACAGGCCGCCCACTTCGCCGGCATGCGGATCGCCGGCGACGGTGTCGCGGTCGATCGTGGTGTTGGTGCAGATGACCCCGTCGATACCGGAAGCGAGCAATACGTCGGCGATGGCGTCGAGTTCGCCTTCCGAGAGATCGGGAGCGATCTTCAGCAACATCGGCTTGCGTGCCCCGTGTTTCGCGGCAAGGCTCTCCTGCGACTCGCGCAGCGTGCCGATGAAGCGGCGCAACGTCTCTTCTTCCTGAAGGTCGCGCAGGCCTTGTGTATTCGGGGAGGAAATGTTGACCGTCACGTAGCTGGCCAGCGGGTAGGCGCGCTCGAGGCAGATCAGGTAATCGTCGATGGCACGCTCGTTGGGCGTGTCCTTGTTCTTGCCGATGTTGATGCCGAGCACGCCGCGGAAGGATGCCTTCCGTACGTTGCGTACCAGCGCATCGATGCCGCCGTTGTTGAAGCCGAGCCGGTTGATCACCGCCTCGTGATTCGGCAGCCGGAACATGCGCGGCTTGTCGTTGCCGGCCTGCGGACGTGGCGTCACGGTGCCGATCTCGACGAAGCCGAAGCCCATGGCCGCGAGGCCGTCGAGGTGCTCACCGTTCTTGTCGAGGCCGGCGGCGAGACCGACGGGGTTCGGGAAGTCGATACCGAACACCTTCACCGGCAAGTCGGCCGGCGGTTTCGCTATCAGGCCGGAAAGGCCGCTGCGTTGCGCGACATCGGACGCGTAGAGCGTAAGGCCGTGCGCGGTCTCGGCGTCGAGGGCGAAGAGCAGGGGGCGGATCAGGTCGTACATCAGGCGTCCGGGTGTCCCGCGAAAATACGGGTGTCGTAATCGAAATCGATGGTACCGCCGTCCTGCGTGGCGTCGAACAGCGAGCGCAGGGCGAACAACAGCGGTTCGTGGTTGGGGTGGCCGGGTTTCGGCATGTACGACGACGACATGGTCCGGCCGAGCAGCCCCTCGTAGTCCAGCTTCTGGCCGTGCGGAAACGACGCCATGCCGCGATAGCCATGGCCGAACCACCGCGCCATGGCTTCGTCATCGGCGTAGCGCCCGGCCACGCTGACATAGTCGATGCCGTACTCGTGCAGCAGACGCTCGTAGCCTTCGAGGAACGGCGTGCCGATGAGCCGGCGCGTGTTCCAGAACACCGCCACCAGACCGCGGTCACTGAGCACGCGGGTGAACTCGGTGCGTACCTTTTCCTTGTCGAACCAGTGAAACGCCTGCCCCGCGATGATCAGGTCGACCGACCCGTCGGCCAGGCCCGTCGCTTCCGCGGTTCCGTCATGCGACCGGAAGCGCCCTTCGGTGCCCAGCCATTGCTCGGCCGCGGCGCGCATGGATGCGTTCGGTTCGACGCCGGTCACGCGGTGCCCGGCGTCGAGGAACAGCTTGCTGGAGATGCCCGTACCGGCGCCGATGTCGGCAACGCTCCAGTCCGGCCGCACGCCTTGTTCGTGAAGCCAGCCGACGAGCGCCCGGGGGTAGTCCGGCCGGAAGCGGACATAGTCCGCCACGCGGTCGGAGAAGCGATCCGTGGAGCGCAGGTCGGTCATGTCGTTATCCGTGGGTCAGAACTCGAACTTGATGCCCTGGGCCAGCGGCAGCGAATCGGAGTAGTTGATGGTGTTGGTCTGGCGGCGCATGTAGACCTTCCAGGCATCCGAACCCGACTCGCGACCGCCGCCGGTCTCCTTCTCACCGCCGAAGGCGCCGCCGATTTCCGCGCCGGAGGTGCCGATGTTGACGTTGGCGATGCCGCAATCCGAGCCGGCGGCCGACAGATACTGTTCGGCGGCCTTCAAATCCTGCGTGAACAGCGCCGAGGACAGGCCCTGCGGCACGGCGTTCTGCTCCGCGATCGCCTCGTCCAGCGTGTCGAACGGCATCACGTACAGGATCGGCGCAAAGGTCTCGGTCTGCACGACCTCGTCGGTATTGCTCAGGCCGGTGATGATCGTCGGCAGGACGAAGTTGCCCTTGCGGTCGGTGAGTGCCTTGCCGCCCGTACGCACCGTGCCGCCGGAGGCTTTGGCCTTCTCGACCGCGGCGACGAAGGTCTGCACGGCCTCGGGGCTGTTCAGCGGACCCATCAGGGTGGTCGCCAGCGTGGGATCGCCGATCTTCTGCTCGACCTGGCCGTAGGCCTTGACGAGGGTGTCGACGACCTGGTCGTGGATGGAACGATGCACCAGGACGCGGCGTGTGCTGGTGCAGCGCTGACCGGCGGTGCCCACGGCGCCGAAGACGATGCCGGGAATGGCCAGCTTCAGATCGGCCGACTGGTCGAGGATGATGGCGTTGTTTCCGCCCAGTTCCAGCAGGCTGCGGCCCATGCGCTTCGCGACGCGCTCGCCGACCATGCGACCGACCCGGGTCGAACCGGTGAAGCTGATCAGCGGAATGCGCTTGTCGTCGACGAAAGTCTGCGCCAGATCGGTGCCCGCATCGTTGAACAGGAAGAAAATGTCCGGGAAGCCGGCTTCCTTGAGCGCCGCGTTGCAGATCTTCATGGTGGCGATGGCCGAGAGCGGCGTCTTCGGCGACGGCTTCCAGATGCTGATGTCGCCGCAGATAGCCGCCAGGAAGGCGTTCCAGGCCCAGACGGCCACCGGAAAGTTGAACGCGCTGACGATGCCGACCAGGCCGATCGGGTGCCACTGCTCGTACATGCGGTGACCCGGGCGCTCCGAATGCATCGTGTAGCCGTAGAGCATGCGGCTCTGACCCACCGCGAAATCGGCGATGTCGATCATTTCCTGAACTTCGCCATCGCCTTCCGGCTTGATCTTGCCCATTTCGAGCGCGACCAGCGAACCCAGCGCATCCTTGTGCTGGCGCAGGGCCTCGCCGCAAAGGCGCACGGCCTCGCCCCGGCGGGGGGCGGGCGTGGTCCGCCATACCGTGAAGGCTTCCTGGGCGCGCTGCACGATCGCCTCGTAATCCGCGGCGCTCGTGGCGTGCACCGTCGCGATCGCCTCACCGTTGGCCGGATTCACGGGCGTGATGGTACCGGCATCCGTGGTGGCGGCCCATTCGCCGCGACCGAGGTAGGTGCCCGATTCAGTGGCGTTGAGATTCAGCGCTGCGAGGATCTTCGAGGACATGACGGACTCCGGAAGCTAAAACCGCGATTCTAGCAAACGAGTCCTTCACACCCTGTTGTGCGGCGCGGGACGGATGTCGCGGGCGCGTCACGGTCGTCCGAACTTGCGAGCACCCTGCAAAGACACCGGCAAGTCTATGGTCTCTCTCACAATCCTTTAAGGGTCGGAGGCCGCACATGCCGCATATTTATGAGGTTCCCTATCTGCCCGACGCGTCCGGTGCCTGGACCGTCCGCACCCGTGGGCGCATCGTGGAGCGCTTCAACTCGCGCGTTGAGGCCCTGCGGGCAGCGGTCGATCACGCGTCGGCCGACGGTGGCGACACCGCCATCGCCGTGGAGGGGGCCGACGGCATCTGGCGACCGTTCGGAGCCGATTTTAAACGCCCCGTGACGATCCCCAGACTGCCGATCCAGAGGCATCTTTCCGCCGTGCGATGACCTGCGCGGCTTCAGTGCTCGGGAGGTACGTTGATGATCATGCATGACACCTTGCCGTCGAGACCGTTGTCTTTATGGTAAACCTTTGAGTAGACCACCTCGCCATCACCGTAATCCTTGTCCTCAAGGTCGTATTCGAAACCCCAGGCCCAGGTGCGGGGTACCAGCTTCCGGAAGGTGAAGGACACCCAGTCATCGCCTTTGCCGCACTTCGGGTCGTCGAACAGTTCGACAACGGTTCCGGCGGGAATTCGCTCGAACTCGATCGACTTCGCTTCATCGTTGGCGCAATGGCCTTCCTTCTCCTGGAAGTGGTACTGCTTGTGTTCGCCCACGGCGAGTGGGACGGAACAAACGGTGTCCTGCGTGAGCTTGTGTCCCTCGTAGAGACGAACATAAGGAGGCATGACCTTGGTGCCGCTCGTGCCGTCGGCATCCTGCCGCACTGACGCGAACCCGCTGGCCTGTTGAAGGGGATCTGCACATCCGGCGCTGGCGGCAAAAAGCATCGACAGGGCGACCGGCAAGCGGACGAGCAACGTCGTGTCGTCATATTTCATGGCACTTCTCCTAGACCTTGGCGATGGTGAGTTCATTGACCTTCGCAACGAACGACAGGGTAAGTGCGTGGTCGTTGCCGTAAGCGTCCAGGATGTGGATCGGCGTGCTTCTCACCGGGGCGACTGGCTTCTTCTCCTTGTCAAGGAGTCGGCCTGCCAAATTGCCCATGAGTAGCCCGACGACCACGCGTGTTGGCGACGCGCCTTCGATCCTGCCCACGCATCGGTTGAACATTTCCACAGGCGTGTACGACGCGGGCGGCGCTGCATTCCCGCCGCTTTCGGTGGCACGCGACGGCACCTCGATGGTTGCAAGGGGAGGAAGCGGAAAGTTTTCCGGCTTGTCGGCGCCGGGCTGGGCGTAATAGGCGACGCTCCATTGCACCTGATCGTTGAGGCTGCCGTTGCCGTAGACCGAAAAACCCTCTTGCGCAACGGCGCTTCTGCTGACGGATCGCAGGCCCAGTTCGCGGCCGTTGTAAGAGACGTAAATGTAGTGCTCGTTGACCCAATAAAAGTAATCCGGGCTGCCGACTTTTACCGGCGCAAGGCGGCCGTCGCCCGAGGTGGCCCCGTAGCTGGTGATGGGCAGCGTCGGGAAAGCGGCAGGCGTGACGGTCACCGAGGAATTGAACAGGCCGTCTTCGCCTCTGCCCGCCGGGTCGTCGACCCAGACGCTGTTCGTGGTGATGTAGACCGGCGTCGCGGTGCGTGTGTCCGATGACGGGATCGGAATGCGCGCGGCGATCTGGCGCGACGACAGCGCCGAGGTGGACACGTAAAGCGTGACGACACTCTGGTGAGGAGCGGGGCGCTGGACGTCCGCCGATGGCGGACGGGTACTCTCCAGGGACGCAGCCGCGTCGTTCTGCGTCGCGCCGATAAGCGACTCGTCCCAGAGGTAGCCTTCATCGTGGGTCGAAAAGGCCCAGTCAGGATGCGGCTGGCCCGCATCGCGCCGGGGCAGGGCTTCGCCGCTGCCGTAGTCGATCAGTTCGATCGTATCGAGGTCCGCCTGCGTGAGATCGACCGGATTGTGTTCGCTGTCGACCGCCTGCAGCATGACCCTCACGGCGCATTGCTGTCGCGTATTGTTGAACAGCTTCAGTGTGGGGCCGTTGCCGGGAAACGTATCCTTGTAGATCCTGAACAGCACGAGCTCCACCCAGCGACCCGCCTCTGGTGTCGTGACGTGTTTTTTCATCGGAACACTCCTGTTGTGGTGGCAAAGCCGAGCGAGTTACAGCCGGCCCGGTGATCCATATGCGTCCGAAAAACGGTTAAAAGGTATAAACAGTGACTTCCTTCAAGTTGAGCACTTCCATAACAATCGGGTCGGCGGCGGAATAGCAGTGCCCGACGATGATGTCGCCGGGCTGGGAAAGCCACTTTCGAATCTTGGCCGGACTTTTCCCAGCGATATTTTTGGTCCTGATTTTCAGGCCGGGGTTGCCATATTTGAAGAAAGCATTAGCTGCCGAGAAGTTGTCTTCCGGTTGAAAACGGCTGTCAGCATGAACTCTGATCCCATTTTTATAATTGTCTCCGAGCGCGTTTCCGTGACCGCCAGTAAGGCCGATAATTTTATGCTTGCTCTTCTGAGCTGCCCTTTTTTTCGCGATCGCATCCATCACTTCGCCGACGATTGTGCCGTTCGTCATGGTGTCCGTGAAATAAACAGTGCCCCCAGCGGCGTTCTTAGCTTTGAACCATTGGGGGGCGATGTTTATCTTGTCCGGATCGTTAAGAATAATTCGGTTCGGTATTTGAGCACTTACGGCGGGCGCGCCCACGTAATGGTTAACCTTTCCCCCAAGGGGATGGACGGCCTCAATTAAGCCTGAGTTGGTACTTCCTGGATGGAGGGTGGTCGCTGTCACGGTCGGTGTTCGCCCGGTGGCCCCTTGCGTCGCTGACCGCCGGGCGCCCACGAATCGCCCAGGCGTCGCTCCCATTTTTGGTGCCACCGACATCGCACCCGACGCCAGCCCCGTTCCGAACGCTATCCATCCCAAGATGCCGGCGGTTTGTTCATCGCCGGTCGCCGCCGAGGCCAGGGCGCCGACCTCCACGGCCACGGACGTGACCTCGAGTACTGCGGCGGCAGCCATGACCATCATGGTCGGTGTCGATACCGCCGCGGTAAGGCTTCCGGCGGCGGCCGCGGCGACGACGCCGAGCAGGGCGCCGCCGGTCGCAACCACCGCGACGGCGGCACCGATGGCTCCCAGCGCGAAGCCAAGCCAGTCCCACCACGCGCGCCCCGTGGGATCGATGCGGTTGATCGGATCGCCCGCGCAATAGGCGTAGCGATTGACGCCTCCCGCGCCGAAGGGGCTCGCGCGATCGGGGCTGAGGAAACGCCGCAGTGCCGGCGAATACGGGCGCTCACCCAGCAGATACCAGCCGGTAGCTGTGTCGCAGACCTCCCCGGCGAAGCCGGACCGCGCCGCGTCGGACGTAGCGTTGCGATCGCCGTAGGCCCCGTAGGTGCGTGTCGCGACGGCATCGCCGGTCTCGAGAATCACCGAACCCTGCGGGTCGCTACCCAGCAGCCATGTCTTGCGCAGGTCACGGCTGAGGACGGACTCGGCGACGACCGTGCCGCCGGAACGCAGGTAACGCCTCTGCTCGTCGTCGTCGAATTCGCCGTAAAGTTGTCCATCGTCGTAATAGCGGAGGGTGCTGCGTCCCTGCTGGACGACCTGTCCTATCCGGCCGTCAGGACCGTAGGCGTAATCGGCGCGAACGTTGTTGGCGGATGTGACCGAGGCGAGCCGGCTTGCCGCATCCCACGTCAGCACATTGCCCAACCCGTCTTCGATCACGTTGCCGTTGTCGTCGTAGCGCACGACGAGCGGGGTGCCGTAGCCGGGGTAACCCGCGAGGCTGCTCTCCACGCCGACGAGGCGGTCGAGGTCGATGGCGTCGTAGCCGTAGGTGGTCCGGTTGAGGCGGCCATCGACGAGCGTGGTCTCGACGCTGCGCAGATTGTCGATGCTGTCGTAGTCGAAGCGTTGCACGCGATAGGCATGGCCTGCTTCGTCGACGGGATATTCCCCGTCGATGGCGTCGATAGCGTGGACGACGAGCCGGCCCCGGCGGTCGTATTCCATGGTTTCTTCGCGCAGGCGCGATACATCGTCGTTTCCGAACCACCGCTTGCCGGCCACCTTGCCGTCCTTGCGCCACTCCAGGACCAGTTTCCGCCGTGTGCGCTCGCCGGCGCGCTCGGCCAGCCAGGTAGTGCCGACCACACGGCCGAGATCGTCGTATTCAAGGCTCTCGGTCACCGACCCGCCCGCGTCGGTCGTCGCGGTGCGTGAGGTCGGGCGTGAAAGACCGTCGTAGGCAAAGGTCACATCGACGAGCCCAAGACCTTCTTTCGTCATGTGCTGGATACGCTCGGTACGCCCGCAGTCGTCATAGTGAAAAACCTGGGTGGCCCCGTCGATCCCGCTTTTGACCAGTTCGACCCCGCACGGTGAGACGCTCACCTCGCACGAGCGGGACGTGCCGCCCATGGTCACCGTCTGCTCGGTCATCCGGCCCAGGTAGTCGGTGTCAATCCGCATCTCGCCGCTCTCGCTCCTGATCGACTTAGGCATACCGGCGATCGCATCGTAGGCCGCCGTTCTGAGCACGACCGGCGGCTCGGATGCGAGCGTTTCCGTCAATACCGCCTCGTTGAGCCAGGGATCGTAAGTCCGGCGGATCTCACCGCCCGCGGGCAAGTGCTCGCTGGCGGCGTTGAACTGGTCGGGCCCGTAGTCGTAACGTCGCGTCAGGCTGCCGGAGGTTTCGCTGAGGAGACGGCCCAGGCCGTCCCAGTCCTGACGGCCGAGGCGCAGGGCAGGGGCGCCGTCCGCGGGCGTCACGGACATGCTGGTAGGTAGTGCCTCTTCGTGCCCGGCCGCGAAGGTGTAAGCGACCGCCGTTCCGTCGGAAAGCGTCGTCTCGGTCAACCTTCCGAGAACGTCCCAGTGCTGCGCTGTCACCAGGCCCACCGGATCGATGGTCTCGATGCAACGACCCAGGCCGTCGTAGCGCCATTGGGTCATGGCCACTTCGCGAGCCGCGCCTTCGTCGTCCCAGATGCCGTATGCCGCCCGCCGTTGTCGACCGGCCGCGTCGGTGTCGGTCGACTGCCAGCCACCGATACGCCGTCCATCGGCTTCCTGCCATGCTGTCGTGCGGGTGACGATCTCACCGTTCACCTCGACGAGAGCCGTCTCGCTCCGGGCATGACTTCCGTCCGGTGCCGTCCGGTCGCTGCATCGGCCCCAGTCGTCGTACTTGAATTCCGTGCGAAGCCGTAGTGGCGCATCGCTCGCCAGGCGATCGTAAAGGACCTCGTCCAGCACCTGACCGAAGTGATCGTAGGTCACCTCGCGGACGGTCATCATGCTTCCGTCGGGCAGCGGCTCTTCCTCGACGGTGACCCGTCCCTGTTCGTCCAGCCACGTCCGGTGTGGCAGGCCGGTCACTCCCCTGCGTTCCACCCAGCGGCTGGTCGTCGACACCTGGTATCGCCACTCGCTCGTGATCACTTCCTGTTCCCGACCGCGTGCGCGGCTTTGTGTTTTCGGCCGGGAGAGATTGTCGTAGATGGTGTAAGTGTGATTGCCCAGCGCGTCCATGCTGCCGCGGAGCTGACCGCCGACAAGGGCGACCTCTTCTTCGGTGGTACTGATCACGCCGTCGAAGGTGGTTTCGGTAACCCTTGTGACGATGGTCTGCCTGCCTGTATCGGTTCGGTAGTCGAAATCGCGGGTCAGGGTCAGGCCGTCCTGCGTGCGCGATTCCTGTGACAACGCGCCATGGCGCTCGCCCTGATCCACGATGAAACGCTGCTCGCTGTGGGACAGCGGGTCGTCCCGGTCGTCTTCAGACAGGGTTTCCGCGCAAGCCTGGACGTAGACCGTCGGCGCGCGAGGGGATGCCTCGAAGCGCGTTGCGCCGGCCGCGACCCGCACAGGCAATTCACAGTACCGGTAACGCGTCGTGAGCACCGGACCGCCGCCCGGTCCCGGCTCGACGGTTTCGCTCTTCAGTCGATACGCCAGCCCGAGCGGATCCGGTGGGCAGAGACCGCTTTCACCGTCCAGGGGAAAATACGCCGAGCGCTCGACGATACCGGTGGCGCCATCCCGGTGCGAGATCAGGTTGCCGTCGTCATCGTAGGTGTTATCGGCGATGGTTACCTGTTTCAGGGTCGGGTCGCGCTTGTCGTACAGCGTGGTAACGATCGAATGTGGTAGCTGGAAGCTCTTCTTCTGTCGGACGAACGGGACGCCGCGCTCCTCGCCATAGACCGTCTCCACCTCCTGGACCACCGTGCCCCGGGTCGTGGTTTCGCGGGCGATCAGATGGAAGTGGTTGTAGGTGCGTTCGATCGTGCAAAGCGTGTCGCCGTTGCTGGCGACCTGGGTTTCCCGCGACCCGTACACGAATCCTTCGGCGTTGCCGTGGTGCAGCAACTGATCGTTTCGGTTTTCCCATGCCGTGACCAGGGGATGGCCGAGGTAATTGTTGTCACCATGCGTGTTGTAGGCATACCGGCTGGTTTGCAGCACCGTCGTGCGCTCGGCGTCGAGTACACGGCGGCGTTCGGCGACGGCGGGCATGTAGCGTCGCCCCGCACCCGGCGGAAGCCGAATGGACTCCTCGGCGTAGCTCACGACATCGTGGATGCCGTCGGGCGACGTGACCGAGTTCAACAGGGCGAGATAGGGCGGTTCCAGGCTGTTCTTGTAACCGAAAGCCCACACGGCTTCCTCTTCGTCGCGAACGGGCTGAGCGTTGAGTTCCGTGAGTGCGGGAATGCGAACGCGCTGCAGCGTGTCGCCCAGCCGCGAAAAATGCAGTTCCACCGGCGCTGTCAGCCCGGTGAAGATGGTCAGATGAATGTTGCCTCGATCCGGGTAAGAAAGTATGAGCAAGGGCTGCCCCTCGTCATCGCCAACCCGTGTCAGGACAGGCGTGCCGTGTGGCCCGCTTTCCCATGTCAGGTGAATCGCGTCGCCACTGGGGTTGACGATACGCTGGGGACGCAGACTGCTCGAAGAGCCGGCGGCGGGGGCGAGATATTCGATGACACCCGTGGCGTGCTCGAGTACCGCGGTACCGTTATTGCCAGCGGTGAGTCGAAAGCTCTCCAGCTTACGGTCGGGAAAGGCCGAAGGAATCCCGGGGAACAGACGGTCGAAACGATGACTGTCGCCGCTGCCGAGCACCAGCATGCCGATGTCCCGCTCCAGCCGGGTGATACCCAGAAGCCAACCCGTGCCGAAACCATCGTCACTGCTGCTCAGCGCATCGTAGTTGAGGCGGAATTCGAACGACGGGCCGCGTAGCTGGTTGCCCTTGCCTGTGGTCAGATCGATGCCTGCCGAGTACATCCCGGTGCGAGGGTCGACGTCACCACTGACGTGACTGTAGAAGCTGAAGGCACCGGAGTAGAAGTCGTCATTGGCGAGGGCGCCTTGTGTTTCCGGAGACCGACCGGTCATGAACGTGTACTCCTTCGCGTCAGAGAAACCTCAGTTGATCGCGCGTTCCGGTGACGAATTCGAGTCGGCACGTATGCTTGTTGCCGTACATGTCGATCACCTCGATGTCCACCGGGCCACGCGGAACGCGCTCGTCGTCGGCTTGCGGCACATCGTCGTCGCTGGGTTGCGGGATATCGATGCGTCCACAAAGCATGATGACCCCTTGTTCGGGATACACCTTATCGAGCAGGGGAAGCGGCTGGCTTCCCTGAGGAACTCTGTCGTCCCAGTGAATGTCGTTTTCTCCCGGACTTGCGTAGCCCGTGAAACAAGGGTTCTCCGTAGAAGGGAGTGCGTCTTTCCAGTGGATCATTCCCGCCGGGCTGCAACGCATGGACCTGATGGTCGGCCCGGGTGAGGCATTGGGCTGCAGGAAGAGCAGGTGGACATCATTGAAGATGCCCGCTCGCAAGGACCCGGTTCCACGGGTACCGGCCGGGCCGAGGCGGAACTCGGCCGGGGTATAGACGGGCGGAGTCATGGGTCGGACCGACTTGTCCGCACCCGTGTCGTATTGGTTGTTGTAAGCGCCTGCCTGGCCGTTCTGATCGAATACGTAGCCATCGGTCCGATACGTCCACTTGTTGTCGCCGGTAACGCGGAAGGCGAGTGCAAGAGGCGCACGCAAGGCGTCGGCGGTCGCATCGACGTAGAACTCCAGATAGTCCCCACCCGCCAATGTCGTGTCGGGTCGGCGACCAAGGCCGGGGTGGGGCTCGTAGCCTCGGAAATCGCGTTGCGCTGACCAGCCCCGATATCGCTCGTCGCCATCTTCCGAGAAGGGGATATCGATTTCCGGATTCGTGTAATCGATCAGGCGCACGCTGTCCTTCTCGCTCTGCGTCAGCTTCACCGGTTCGAAATTGGACTCGGCCTCAATGTAGAGGCGGACGTACGCCTGTTGTCGGCCGTTGGTGTAGACAAGGCTGTCGACATGGAGCGAAACCCGGGCGATCCTCCATCCGTCATCCGCTGCGATGGGTGTCTGCGCGTTCATTGCTATTCCTTTTGCAAGTCCGTCCCTTGGCGGTCGCGTCGTACGGTAACGAGCGAGCGCCTTGTCACAGTTCACGGCTTACTGGCCGTGCTGTCGATATGGCATGGGTTGTAAGCCTGCCCCGTGCTTAATCGGCAGGATCGATGCAAGTCGCCGTCGGCATGGCGTCAGTGGCATCCACGGTGCGCGAGGCAGCCCCCTCACACGCCATAGAGGGTGATTGAAAAGATGTTGAACCGTTTCATCAGGAACCGGTCGGCGCCGCTGAAGCAGTACGCGTTGATGATGTGTGCATCTTTCATGTTCCAGTACTTTTCGATTTCGGATTTCGACATCCCCGATATATCGACGACGGAGATGTTGCTCTGGCTGTTTCCCGTGATAAGCGACATTTTCGGGATGCGAGCCTTGTCGTCCCAAAAAAATTGCCTCTTCCCCCAGAGGCGCCAGCCGGCGAGCCAGTTGAATCCCGCGAAGTCGCCATGGACTCCGGTCAATACGATGATTTTCTTCGAGTCGTTCAGCTTGCCGATGTTCCGTATGACGCCATCGGTGACGTCGTTCGCATCGATGGGGGAGTCGTTGAAATGCACGATGCCACCGTTGCCGTTCGGTCTGCTCGACCATCGAGGTACGACTTCACGGCGTCCTTTATAGCCCCTCCGGATGAGTCGACCGTCAGGTAACTGGCCCCTGCGTCCTCTTTTTGCGACGTGATACGTGACCGAGCGTTCATCGTAATCGAATTGAAATGTCGAGTGCCCGGCGCCGCTCCTTCGCCATGTGGGGAGCGGCAAGCGACGTGCGCCTGGCGCTTCCGCGGCATGCTTCGTGCCGACAAATCGAGTCGCGGCGCGTCCCGCCGCAGGTCCCACGGACAGCGCGCCGGAGGCCACGCCGGTGCCGAAGGCGACCCAGCCCAGAATGGAGGCGGTTTCCTCGTCGCCGGCGGCGACCGTGGCGAGCGAGGCGATCTCGACAGCGGCCGAGGTGACCTCCAGGATCGTGGCGGTGGCCATGACGACCATCGTTGGGGTGGACACGGCAGCGGTGAGGCTTCCGGCGGCGGCTGCTCCGACCACGCCTAGCAGTGCGCCGCCGGTGGCGACGGTGGCTACGACCGCGCCGATGATACCCAGGGCCGCGCCCAGCCAGTCCCACCAGGCGTTGCCACCGGGATCGATCCGGTTGACCGGATCGCCCGCGCAATAGGCGTAGCGATTGAGGCCGCCGGCGCCGAAGGGGCTGGCCCGGTCGGGGCAGAGGAAGCGTTGCAGCCTGGGCGAATACGGTCGGTCGCCGAGCAGGTACCCGTCGATGTCCTCGTCGCGGGTTTCGCCCGCGAAGCCGGTGCGCGCACCGTCGTCGGTCGTATCCCGGTAGCCGAACGCGCCATAGGTACGCATCGTCGTCGCGTTCGCGCCGCTTTCGACGATGGCCGAGCCTTGCGGATCGCTGCCGACGAGCCAGGTGGTGCGCAGGGCACCCGAGAGCACGCTCTCGGCGACCACGGTACCTCCGGCACGCAGGTAGCGACGTTGATCGGTCTCGTTGAACTCGCCGTAGACCAGGCCGTCGTCGAAGTAGCGGTAGGTGGTTTGTCCCGCCCGTCGTATCCGCCCGATCCGGGCGTCGGGCCCATAGCCGTAGTCGGTCCGGACGCCGTCGGCCTGGCGTACGCCGATCAGCCGGCCGGCGCCATCCCAGTCGATGCTGCGGCCCATGCCATCATCGACGAGGTGGCCGTTGGCGTCGTAGCCAAGGCGGAGCGCCGTGCCGTATCCGGGATACCCGGCGAGCGTGCTGTGGACACCGACCAGACGATCGCGGTCGATCGTGTCGTAAGCGTAACCGGTGCGGTTGACGCGTCCGTCGACGAGCGTGGTCTCCACCGCAAGCAGGTTGTCGATGTCGTCGTGAGTGAAACGTTGGGTGCGATACGCGTTGCCTGCCTCGTCGACCGGGTATTCACCGGCGAGGGCCATGGCGATGCTATGGGTCTCGAGCCGGCCCCGGAGGTCATAGTCCATGGCTTCCTCGCGTAGCAGTCGATCCTCGGCGTCGTACCACCGTCTGGCCGCCAGTTTGTCGTCGTCGCGCCAGTGCAGGGTGAGCGCGCGTCGCGTCGCTCCGGCCTCGTTGTCGATGAGCCAGGTCGTGCCCGACACGCGGCCGCGCCCGTCGTAGGTCACGCGCTCGGTCAGCGAGCCGCGGGCATCGGCGATCGTGCATGTCGACGGTCGTGACAGCGCGTCGTAGTCGAAGGTGATCCCGACGATCGGCAAGCCGTCATCGGCGAGGTGGTCCATCCGGACGACGCGCCCCAGGTCGTCGTAGACGGACACCCGACGCACGCCGTCGACGCCGGTCCTGGCCAGCTCCAGGCCACCCGGGGATACCTCGACGTTGCAGGAACGCGTGGAGTCGTCCATGCGTATGTCCTGTCCGGTCATGCGACCGAGATAGTCGGTCCGGATCCCCATGACGCCGGTGTCGCTGCTGAGTGACACTGGCACGCCGACGCGTGGATCGTAATGGGCCTTTTTCAGCGGTACGGGTGGATCGGTCAGCAGCGTTTCGGTCAGCAGGGCCTCGTTGAGCCAGGGTTCGTAGGTACGGTGGATCTCGCCGCCGGCTGGCATGTACTCCCGCTCGGGGTTGAACTGACCCGGCACATAGGCATACCGACGGGTCAGGCTGCCGGCGGTTTCGTGTGTGAGCCGACCCCATCCGTCCCAGTCCCGGCTGCCCAGCGGTATCGTATCGCCGCCCCCGGCAGGTACGATGCCGATCGTGGCGAGCAAGTCACCCTCGTGCCCGGGAGCGTAGGTACGCCGGACGATTGCGCCATCGGGCAGCGTGGTGTCGAGTTCGCGGTCGAAGGCATCCCAGCTTTGCCCGGTGACCCGGCCGAGCGCGTCGACCGTCCGGACACAGCGCCCCAGGCCGTCGTAGTGCCACTGCGCGAAGGGACCTTCGACGGCCTTGCCGTGCCCGTCCCACTCGCCCACCTGACTGCGGCGTTGCCGCCCGGCGGCGTCGGTGTCGGTCGACTGCCAGCCACCTATGCGCTCGCCGTTCGCTTCCCGCCACACGGTTGTCCGGGTGAATACCTCGCCGTCGTGCCGGACCAGCACGGTCTCGCTCCGGACATCACTGCCATCGGGGGATGTCACCGTGGCGCACTGGCCCCAGTCGTCGTAGGCGTAGCACGTCGTCAGCTCCAGCGTCCTGTCGTCGGCGAGGCGGTCGTACCGGGTCTCCCCGGCGACCTCGCCGAGGGGATCGTAGGTCAGCGTGTGCACCGTCACCAGCCGACCGTCGGCCAGCGGTTCTTCTTCCTTGACGACGCGCCCCAGCTCGTCCATCCACGACCTGTGCGGCAGGCCGGTGGTGCCGATGCGCTCAACCCAGCGCTCCCGGGTCGACAGCTGGAACCGCCAGCGCGTCACCGAAAATTCGTCGGATCTGTCCCGGTATCGGAGCGCTTCGGTCATGCGTCCCAGCCGGTCGTAGCGGACGTTCGTATATATGCCGTTGCCTTCCATGTTGCTCAGAACGAAGCCGCTGAGCAGCATGCGGGTCTCCCGCTCGCTCTGGACGATGCCGTCGTGCGTGGTCCGCTTCGTCTGGGTGGTCAGCGTCCTCATGGCCGTGTCGAGTTCATAGCTGTAGTCGACGCGTGCCATCAGGTTGTCCTGAACGCGCGTTTCCCAGAGGATTGCCCCATGCTGTTCGCCCTGGTCGACGATGAACGCCTGCTCGCTTTCCCATAGCGGCTCGGCGACGCCCTCGATATCCACGGCTTCGGCGCACGCTTGCACGTAGACCTCTGGCGTGTACGCCGGCACGGCGTTCCTTTGGCGGACGGGCAGCGCCGTATACCGGTATCGCGTGATCAGCGTGGGGCCACCGCCCGGGCCGGGTATCGCGACCTCGCTCGCGATCCGGCGCGTGAGCCGTAAGGGATCGGGTGGACAACGGTCGCCATCGCCGTCGAGCGGGTAATACTCGAATCGCTCCGTGACGCCCGTGCCATCGTCATGACGGTAAACGACGTCGCCGTCGGTGTCGTAACGGCTCTCGACAGCGACGGTCCGGCGGACGTCATCGTGGCGCGCGTCGTAAAGCGTGGTGACGACCTTGTGCGGCAGCTGAAAGCTTTTGGGCTGGCGCGCGAACGGCTCGCCCGGGACCTCGCCGTATTCCGTGGCGACGTCCTGCACCACATGGCCCCGGGTGGTCACCTCGCGTACCAACAGGTGGAAATGGTTATACGTGCGCTCGATGGTACACAGGGCAACGCCATGGTCGTCCAGTTGCGTTTCCTTCGAGCCGTAAAAGAAGGAACTGGCAGCGCCATGGTGCAGTAGCTGGTCGTTACGGTTCTCCCATATCGACACCAGCCCGAAGCCGTAAAAATTTTTGTCGCCATGCACGTCGTAGGTGTAGCGACTGGTCTGCAACACGCGGCCGCGATCGGCGTCGAGCACGCGCCTGCGTTCGGAGACAGCGGGCATGTAAGTCCTGGGTGCGCCTGTCGGCAGGCGCAGCGCGGTTTCCGTGTATTCCACCTGATCGCGTACGCCATCGGGCGAGGTCACCGCGGCGAGCAGGGGCAGGTAGGGCGGATCGAGACTGTTGCGATACTCGAACGCCCAGACCGGCTCTTCCTCGTCGCGGACCGGCGTCGCGTTCAATTCCATGAGCGCGGGAATGCGAACGCGATCCAGCTGGCTGCCGGTGCGCTCGAAGTTCATCTCCAGCGGCGCCGACGGTCCGGTGGCGATAACGAGCTGGACGCGCGAGGGATCCGGATAGATCAGACGAAGCAGGTCGACACCATCGTCGTCGACGACCCGGGACAGTACGGGCGTGCCGTTGGGTCCGAGTAGCCAGACGAAATGGATGGCGTTGCCGCCAGGATTGACGATATAGGCGGGACGCAGGACCGACGGGCGGTCGTCCAGTGGCCTGAGGTACTCCACCACGCCGGTCGCGTGTTCGAGCACGGCGGAGCCGTCCCAGGCCGGGGTCAGCCGGAAACTGTCGAGTTTGCGGTCGGGAAAGGTGGCCTCATGCCCAGGGTAATACCATTCGATGCGGTGACTGTCGCCGCTGCCCAGCGTCAGTATGCCGCTGTCCGTATCGAGCTCGGTGATAGCCAGCCGCCAGCCGACACCGAATCCATCGTCGTTCATGCCGAGCGCGTCGTAGTGGAGACGAAATTCGAAATGCGGGCCGCGCAGGAGGTTGCCCTTACCGGTGGGCAGGTCGATAGCGGCCGAGTACATGCCGGTGCGGGGATCGACATCCCCGCTGACGTGGCTGTAGAAGCTGAAGGCGCTGGAGTAGAAGTCACCGCTGGCGAACGGCGAGGCATGGCGGTCGGTTCCGTTCCGTTCCTTCATGACGAGACTTCCTGTTGAACGTGCCGCGCAAAAAAACCGGGCGTGCCGCCGCGCTGTCAGCTGACCTTCAACGTGTCGCGCTCGCCGGCGACGAACCCGATATGGCAATGTTGTTCGCTGCCGTAGGTATCGCGCAGCGTCACCTTGACGGGCTCCTGCGGCGCTCCTTCGTGGCCGGCGCGGGGGATATCGTTCCGGCCACACAGCATGATCGTTCCCTTGCCGGGTATGGCGACGCTGAGTGTCGGCCTCGGGAGGCTGCCCACGGGTACGTCGTCATTCCACGCGATCGCGGTGCCGCCGGGCTCGGCATAGCCTGTGTAGCATGGGTTGTGGGTGTCCGGAAGGACATCGGTCCAATGGATCATCCCCGCCGGCTTACATTGCATGCTGCGCAACGCCACGACGCGCCCACCGGTGACGATGGACACGGTGACGATGTCGTCGAAAATGGCCACATCGGGCGCGTCGCCGTATCTGTGGCCCTCCAGTCTTTCGAGGACGAATTCCGAGCTGGCGTAAACGATCGGCGGCTCGGCGCGAACGGCCTTGTCCGGTCCGGTGTCGTAAAGGGTGTTGAATGCGCCTTTGTCACTGCCGGGCTCGAAGACATAACCGTCCGTGCGATACCGCCAGCCATTATCCCCGGTGATGGTGAAGCCAAGCATCAGTGGGCCGGCCAGTGCTTCGGCGTCGGCCGAAAGGTAGAGTTCGACGTAATCGCCTCCCGCGCCGGGTGTGGAAGGCGAGTGGCCGTCCCGCGCGGCGGCCGGGTGATAGGCGTACTCATTGTAGACGCGCTGCGCCGACCAGCCTTTCCAGGCCGTGGCACGAGCCTGCGTCGAGAACGGTATGGCGTTCCGCGGCGCGTTGTAATCGATGAGGCTGACGCTCGCTATTTCGGCCTGGGTCAGGGGCACGGGATCGCCGTTGTTTTTTGCCTCGATATAGGCGCGAACACGCACCTGCTGATGCTCGTTGGCATAGAGCACATCGTGATCGACGTAGAGGGCGACACGGGTGACTTTCCAGTCGGGAGCAGCGGTGGTCGAGGTGGCTTTGCTGCGTTTCATGGCACATCCTTGTGCAGAGCTGCGTGCTTCGGACCCATTCAACGATCAGACCCTCCAGTTGTCGATAGGACGTGCGTCGTAGGCGCATGCGGCGCCTAATCGGCAGGCGGGCGCATATCGTTCTTCCGATGCGGTGTTTCGGTGTGGGCGTGCGGGTGCTTTCGCCGGAAGGGCGGCGTCAGGTATCCTGACGAATGTTGGCCCCGTAGCTCAGCTGGATAGAGCGTCCCCCTCCTAAGGGGAAGGTCGCCCGTTCGAATCGGGCCGGGGTCACCATCATTCTCAGCGCCCCCGGAGTTCCCCATGAGCCGTTCCTTCGACGCCATCATCGTGGGGGCCGGTCAGGCCGGACCCGCGCTCGCCGCCCGCCTTACCGCCGCCGGCAAGACCGTCGCCATCATCGAACGGCATCTGGTCGGCGGAACCTGCGTCAATACCGGCTGCAAACCGACCAAGACCCTCGTGGCCAGCGCCTATGCCGCGCATCTGGCGCGTCGCGGTGCCGAATATGGCGTGGGCGTGGGCCACGTCAGCATCGACATGCCGGTGGTCGCGGCACGGGCGCGCAAGGTGATCCTGGACTCGCGCAAAGGCAACGAGGACTGGCTGGCCTCCATGCCGGGGCTCGAGCTCATCCGTGGGCACGCACGTTTCGTCGGGCCGCGCCGGATCGAGGTCAACGGTGAAACCCTCGAAGCGCCCCAGGTTTTCCTCAACGTCGGCGGTCGGGCAAGGGTGCCTGACTTCCCCGGTCTGGACGAGGTGGACTACCTTACCAACAGCACGATCATCCCGCTGGAATCGCTGCCCAGGCACCTGGTCGTGGTCGGTGGCAGCTACATCGGTCTGGAGTTCGCGCAGATGTACCGTCGCTTCGGTTGTGAGGTGACGGTGGTCGAGATGGGTCCGCGGTTGATCGGTCGCGAAGACGAAGACGTGTCGGCTGAAGTCCGGTCGTTCCTGGAGAACGAAGGCATCACGGTGCGCACGGGCGCATGCTGCATCACCGTGCATAAGGACCCCGCCGGCGTGCGCGTGGGCGTCGATTGTTCGGAAGGCGCGCCTCAGGTGGTCGGCAGCCACGTGCTGCTCGCCGTGGGCCGCCGTCCCAACACCGACGATCTCGGGCTCGACGCGGCGGGCATCGCAACGGATGAGCACGGATACATCGAGGTCGACGATCGCCTGAAAACCAGCGCCGACGGCGTCTGGGCCATGGGCGACTGCAATGGCAAGGGCGCCTTCACCCACACGGCGTGGAACGATTACGAGATCGTCGCTGCGAATCTGTTCGATGGGGAAGAGCGCAAGGTCAGCGACCGCATCCCCGGATATGCGCTCTACGTCGATCCGCCGCTGGGTCGGGTGGGTATGACGGAAACGCAGGCCCGTCAGTCGGGCCGGCCGTTGCTGGTGTCGAAACGCATGATGACCCGCGTCGGGCGTGCCGTGGAGAAGGGCGAAACGCGTGGCTTCATGAAGATGGTCGCCGATGCGGAAACGAAGCAGATCCTTGGCGCGGCGATCCTCGGTGTCGGCGGCGATGAGGTCGTGCACGGTGTGCTGGACATGATGAATGCGAAGGCGGACATCGATACCTATCGGTGGGCCGTGCCGATTCATCCGACGGTGTCGGAATTGATTCCGACCCTGATCGGGGATCTCAAGGCGGCGGACTGAGGCGGTTACACGATATCCATGCCGGACACCGGCTGGCTGAAATCCACAGCCTGCAGATTCTGCGTCAGCCGAAATACACCTTCCGCCACGCGGCGCGACAGCACCACATCGAGGATCGTCGTCTCATGCGGACCCAGCGCGTCGAGCAGGTCGTCGTCCTGCGCCGTGGCGGCGACGATGTGCCGGATCAGCCCGGTGACATCGGCGGGCTGGATGCGCACGCCATAGGGCCGGTGCGACGGCTGCGCCGGGCGCAGGACGCCGCCGGGCTGGCGCGGATCGGGCACGGGGTCGTCACCGGCGAACAAGGCGTAGTTGAGGAACATCGTGACCGTCGCCGCGCTGCGCGAACTGGCCTGGCGGTCGGTCGAAAAGCCCGGTGGCAGATCGTTTGGCGACGCGGTGGGCCCGGCGGTCAGGAGGAACCGCGCATCGCGCAGCGGTTCACCGCGATCGTCCAGCAGGCGAAATATCAGCAGGCTCCGCGGATCGTGGATGTGCGTGCGTGAGGTGAGCAGCTTTTGTTCCGTCTCGACCTTGTCGCGGTCGCGCAGCGCGTTCTCCGTGGCGAAGGCGTCGCACAATGCCACGTACGATGCCGCCGAACTGACGGCGAGGCAGCGCAGGATCGCGTCGATCGTCACGATGGAAGGAGGCTCGGACGCCATGACGCCGTGCTCGTCGCCGGAATGAGCGAGCCCGGGCAACAGCTTGAACGCACTGCGCGGCGCCTTGCTGATCGTCATGTCGAGCGTCGCCGCGTGGCCTCGCTGCGTAAGCACGCAGTGCCGCGCGTTGAGATTGGCGGCCGCTATGCGCACCACACCGTCCGACCCGTCTTCGCCGGTATATGAGTTGACGAAGTCGTAGAACTTACGGTCGGGGCGATCGCCTGTCAGGTTGAACAACCACGTGCCGTGCGCGGCCGGGTCCGGGCCATGGATCACGTCGAGCGCCTGCGCCACGGATTCCGGACTGCCGTGTTCCAGCCAGTCGAGAATGCGCTGGCCCGGCTCGACACCGTCGAACCAGGCCTTGAGGTGGCCGACGACGCTCTTCCCCAGCGTTGCCAGCGCGGATCCGAAGTGTGGCGGCGCCAGCATCACCAGATGCCGTAACCGGATCGGAGCGAACAGGGTAGGGCGGTCACGCTGAGCGTGCAGCCAGGCGACGGCTACCGGCCCCCCGGTGGAATGGGTGATGCAGTCGAACGTCCCGTCAGGCAGCGAAAGCCCGCGTAACGCGTGGTCGAAGGCGCGGACGATATCGTCCATCGTCACGGCGTCGTCGAAGGTGACGTACTCGGACAGGTGGACGTCGAGAACGCGGAGCGTCGATCCCGCCTGGGCGGCGCGGTCAGCCAGTGCCTTCGGCAGGCTGCCGTAGGTCGACGTGTTGGTGACGCTCCAGCCATGCACGAAAACCAGCGCGCTCATGCCCCGTTCCTCGATTACCGGATGAGCCGAGCATAGCCGGGGTGGCCGGGCGAATCAGTCCTCGCGACGGACGTTGAGCTCGCCATCGCCGAGCATCACGCGCAGACGGTCGCCGACGGCGACGTCTCCCGCGCGGCGCACCACCGCGTCGCGCTCGTCGAAGACGATCGCGTAGCCACGTTCTAGCGTCGCCAGAGGACTGACCGCGTGCAGCGTGCGCGCCTGCTCGGTGACGCGTGCGCGATCGCGTTCGATGCGGTGTGCCATCGATGTCGTCAGGCGCAGGCGCAGATCCGCGATGCGGCGCTGCGAGGGGGCGAGGCGGAGGCGCGGATGCTGGGCGGCCATGCGCGCCTGCAGGCGGTCGAGGCGGGCACGGCGAAGCGCGTTCGCCTGGGCGGTCGCCATGACGAGGCGCCGACGAAGTGCCTCGAGCCGCTGGCCATCCCGCGCAAGGCGAGCCTGCGGGCGTTGCGCGTTGAGGCGTGCCTGCCAGTGATCCGCACGCTGGGCGGCCGCCTGAAGGCGACGTGCCATCAAGGTGGCCATACGCTGGCGCAGGCGGTCGAGGCGACGTTCGAGGTCGCCGGCGTCCGGTACGAGGAGCTCGGCGGCAGCCGATGGCGTGGCGGCGCGCAGATCGGCGACGAAGTCCGCGATGGTGAAATCCACCTCGTGCCCGACGGCCGAAACGACCGGCACGGCACTGGCGTGGATGGCGCGCGCCACGGCTTCGTCATTGAAGGCCCAGAGGTCCTCCAGCGAACCACCGCCGCGGGTCACCAGCAGCACATCGTAGCGTCCGCTGGCCGATGCCCGCCGCAGCATGGCCGCGATGGCGGGCGGTGCCTCACGCCCCTGTACAGGCACGGGCAACACGTCCACGTCGGCGAGGCCGAAGCGACGGCCGAGTACGCTGAGGACGTCGCGGACCGCTGCGCCCGAGGGCGAGGTAATGACGCCGATACGCTTCGGATAGGCAGGCAGCGCGCGCTTGCGCTCCGCGTCGAACAGACCTTCGGCGCCGAGGCGCGCCTTCAGCTGCTCGAACTCGCGCTGCAGGGCACCTTCGCCTGCCGGCTCCATGTGGTCGGCCACCAGCTGGAACTCGCCGCGCGCCTCATACAGCCCGACCTTGGCCCGCATCAGCACGTGCATGCCGTCCGTGGGACGAAAGCGGAGCCGCGATGCGGCCGTGCGGAACATGGCGCAGCGCACCTGGGCGCCCGCGTCTTTCAGCGTGAAATAGACATGGCCCGACGCGGGGCGAGCGACGTTGGACAGCTCGCCTTCGATCCAGACGCCCATGGGCAGGGCGTCTTCCAGCAGATCGCGCACCAGCCGGTTCAGACCGGATGGGGTGAATATCTCGGGAGGGGCGCGGTCGTCGAAGGCGGGCATGGACCGGGAAGCGTAAAGCGTAACGGGCCAACCGTAAACCCGGAACCGTGAACAGGAATGCCTTTTCGGTTAGCGCTTTACGCTCGACGGTTAACCTATTACATGCGAAACACGCCGAACCGGCCCTGTTCGATCGGAGCATTGAGCGAGGCGGAGATGGCCAGGCCCAGTACCCGACGCGTGTCGGCCGGATCGATGATGCCGTCGTCCCAGAGCCGTGCGCTGGCATAGTAGGGATGACCCTGACGTTCGTACTGGTCACGTACGGGCGCCTTGAACGCCTCTTCGTCGTCCGCGCTCCACGAGCCGCCGCCGGCTTCGATGCCATCGCGGCGTACGGTGGCAAGCACGGACGCCGCCTGTTCGCCGCCCATGACGCTGATGCGCGCGTTGGGCCACATCCAGAGGAAGCGCGCGCCGTACGCGCGACCGCACATCGCATAGTTGCCCGCGCCGAAGCTGCCGCCGATGACCACGGTGAACTTGGGCACGTGCGAGCAGGCCACCGCGGTGACCATCTTCGCGCCGTCTTTAGCGATACCTGCGTTCTCGTACTTGCGGCCCACCATGAATCCGGTGATGTTCTGCAGAAACACGAGAGGTACGTTGCGCTGGTTGCACAGTTCGATGAAGTGGGCGCCCTTCTGCGCGGATTCGCCGAACAGAATGCCGTTGTTGGCGATGATGCCCACGGGATAACCGTGGATATGCGCAAAGCCCGTGACCAGCGTCTTGCCGTAGCGTGCCTTGAATTCGTGGAACTCGGAATCGTCCACGATGCGTGCGATGACTTCATGGATATCGAACGGGCGCCGCGTGTCTTCCGGAATGACCCCGTACAGTTCGTCGGCGGCGAAGCGCGGCTCGACAGGCGTGCGCACGGCCAGCGGCTGCTTCTTCACCCGGTTCAGCGATCCGACGATGTCGCGGGCGATAGCCAGGGCGTGCGCGTCGTTCTCCGCGAAGTGATCCGCGACGCCGGACACCGCGGTGTGTACGTCCGCGCCGCCCAGCGCCTCGGCATCGACCACTTCACCGGTGGCGGCTTTGACCAGCGGCGGGCCGCCGAGGAAGATGGTGCCCTGCTCGCGAACGATGATGGTCTCGTCGCTCATCGCGGGCACATAGGCGCCACCCGCGGTGCATGAGCCCATCACGACGGCGATCTGCGGAATACCCTGCGCGCTCATGCGCGCCTGGTTGTAGAAGATGCGACCGAAGTGTTCGCGGTCGGGAAACACTTCGTCCTGCAGCGGCAGGAAGGCTCCGCCGGAATCGACGAGGTAAACGCAGGGAAGGCGATTCTCCATCGCGATTTCCTGGGCTCGGAGGTGTTTTTTCACCGTCATCGGGAAATAGGTGCCGCCTTTGACCGTCGCGTCGTTGGCCAGTACGACGACCTCCTGTCCCATGACCCGGCCTATTCCCGCGATGACGCCCGCCGCCGGTGCGGCATCGTCATACATGCCGTGCGCCGCCAGCGGAGCGATTTCGAGAAAAGGAGAGCCGGGGTCGAGCAGGGCGCGGATGCGCTCCCGGGGCAGCAGTTTGCCGCGCGCCACGTGTTTTTCGCGCGCCTTCGCGCCACCCCCCTCCGCCGTCCGCTTCAGCGTGTCACGCAGGTCGTCGGTCAGTGCGCGCAAGCTACGGCTTGCCGCCTGGAACTCGGGAGAACGGGTATCGAGCTGCGAATCGAGAATGGGCATGGGGACGTTCGCGCGAGGACTAAACGAACATCATAACGGGGCGGCCGCGAAGGAAAACGCTGCAACGCGCCAAGAAAAAAGGGCCGCCCGAAGGCGACCCTTTTTAGTCCATAAGCCGGAAGGCTTACTTCTTGGTGCTGTCATCCTTTGCGCTGTCAGCGTTGGAAGCAGCGTCCTTCGCCTGGTCAGCCGACTTCTCGGCCTGATCCGCAGCGTTGGAAGCGGCGTCCTTGGCAGCCTCGGAAGCACCACCGGCGGTCGAGGCCGAAGCGGCCTGCGAAGCCTGAGCGGCAGCGTCCTTGGCCTGGTCAGCGGACTGCTGAGCCTGGTCGGCAGCCTGCGACGTGGCGGCATTGGCCGACTGGTCGGCAGCCTGCTGAGCCTTGTCGGCCTGCTGCTGTGCGTCGGAAGCCGACTTCTGGGCGTCCTGCGCGGAATCCTGCGCGCCGTTGCTGCAAGCTGCCAGAAGCGCGACGAGCGCAGAGGCGAGAAGGGTACGCGTCAAATTCATTATGTTTCTCCTTAGCCGTGGAATGCCGTTAGGCGGGCGTATTAATAGCCCACTTGTCTTAACTTAGCTACAAATCTCATCGTGCCGCTTCAGTGGGCATTAAAGCCCATGCATTTGGCGTGATTACGATACGACGCCAGATCTATCTCGTCGACGCCGGGTTCACACCAGTTCGATGGCGATCGCCGTTGCCTCGCCGCCACCGATACACAGCGCAGCGACACCCCTTTTTGCGCCACGGGCCGTCAACGCATTGAGAAGGGTGACCACGATGCGGGCGCCGCTGGCACCGATGGGGTGGCCCAGCGCGCACGCGCCGCCATGGACGTTGACCTTGTCGTGCGGCACGTCCAGCTCGCGCATGACCGCCATCGGCACGACCGCGAATGCCTCGTTGATTTCAAACAGATCGACGTCGCCGACGGACCAGCCCGCCTTCGCGAGCACCTTCGAAATGGCGCCGACCGGGGCCGTCGTGAACCACTCCGGCTCCTGCGAGTGCGTGGCGTGGGCGACGATGCGAGCCAGCGCGGTGACGCCGCGCGCCTTCGCTTCATCGGCGGAAAGCAGCACGAGCGCGGCGGCGCCATCGGAGATGCTGGAGGAGCTGGCGGCGGTGATCGTGCCGTTTTCCTTGCGGAAGGCGGCGCGCAGGGTCGGGATTTTCGCGGTATCGGAGCGGCCCGGCTGTTCGTCCTCGGCGAAATCCTGCGAGCCCTTGCGGCCCTGCACGGTGACCGGAACGATCTCGCCGGCGAACGCGTCGGCCTTCTGTGCCGCCTGCGCGCGCTCGACCGAAGCGATTGCGAAGGCGTCCTGCTCTTCGCGCGTAAAATGGTATTTGTCCGCGCACTGTTCGCCGAAGACGCCCATCGCCTGACCGTCGTAAGGGTTGGTCAGCCCGTCCCACGCCATGTGGTCGACCAGCTGGCCGTCGCCGTAGCGGATGCCTGTGCGCGCATTGACCATGTGCGGAGCATTGGTCATGGACTCCATGCCACCCGCGACGACGATGGAAGCCGACCCGGCCTTGATCAGGTCGTGTGCCAGCATCATGGCCTTCATGCCGGAACCGCACACCTTGTTGATGGTGGTGCAGCCCACCGAGGTCGGCAGGCCGGCCTTGAGCGATGCCTGGCGCGCGGGCGCCTGGCCGAGATTCGCGGGCAGCACGCAGCCCATGATCACTTCACTGACATCGGCCGGCGCGATGCCGGACTGTTCGAGCGCCGCCTTGATGGCGACCGAGCCGAGCGTGGGCGTGGGGACGCCGGTGAACTGACCGAGGAAAGAACCGATGGCGGTGCGCTTGGCACCCGCGATGACGATCTCAGACATGGGGACTCCGTGGGACATCGTATGGCCGCCCTGGGGAGGACGGAAACCGGTCGAGTATCGCAGTGGCGGCAGGGGAGGGGCAATCTGCGCTGCGACACGCCCGTGGGCGGCCGCCGCGATGCCGTGCCGGCGGCAGTTTTCACGGACGGGTTCAACATTTTGCCGACTGGATGAGATTTTTCGCAAAGTCGTGTGGCACCATCCGTTCCACACGTCCGCCAGAGTCGGCGTGGGACATTGACGTCTGAAATCAGGGGTATAACGTGAATACGACGAATCTGCTGCGTCAGCGCGAGCTTGCGCTGGCCGTGTGCGTGAGCCTGGGTCTGACCGCCTGCGGTGGCGGCGGCAGCAGTGCGCCGAGCCGCAACATTCCACAGGTGGTGGCGCCCCAGACGCCGCAGACGCCGAGCCCCCCGGTCGACCAGCCACCGGTGGATATCCAGCTGACCGCGACAGGTGCGAACGCCGCGCATGCCGCGGGGCTGACCGGTTCGGGCGTCGCCATCGGCATCGTCGACAGCGGCGTCACGGCGGCAAGCCCGGCGCTTTCCGGCCGGGTGACCAACAAGTTCACTTACGTCGATCCGGGCACAAACAACCTGAAGGTGGACGATGTCGTCGGACACGGCACCGCCGTGGCCGAAATCGCCGCGGGCAAGCCGTTCGGCCAGTTCGCCGGGGGCATCGCTCCCGATGCGACGATCGTCTCCGCGCGTATCGTCAGCGATACGACGCCGAAGGACGACGGTTCGGGCAAGGGCAACAAGGTGACTTCGGCGGATCCGCTCGGCACGGTCAACGAAGCCGTGTTCCAGGCGGGAGCGCGTATCTCCAACAACTCGTGGGGCGGCTTGTACTGGGACGCGTCCGATGCGGCCACCACGGCCAGCTTTGCCGATGCGTATAAACACGCCGTGCTTTCCTCCAGCGGAACGGTCTATGTGTTCGCGGCCGGAAACGACGGCGCGGCGAATCCGTCCGACATCGCGGCGCTGCCGCTTCGCGCGCCTTCCGTGGCGGGCGGCTGGATCGCCGTCGTCGCCCTAGACAGCCACGACACGAGCCGGATCGCCTCGTATTCGAACCGTTGCGGAGACGCGAAGGCTTTCTGCATCGCGGCGCCGGGTGAGGTGCTGACACTGGCCGCGTCGTCGACCGCCGCCAAGCCGGCCTACCAGGTGTGGACCGGTACGTCGCTCGCCGCCCCCCAGGTCGCCGGCGCGGCGGCCGTCCTCCTGCAGACCTTTCCGCACTTCGACAACGAAGCCCTGGCCGACCTCATGTTCAGCACGGCCGACGATCTGGGCGATCCCGGTGTCGACGCCATTTATGGGCATGGCCGGCTCAACCTCGGCAAGGCGATGCTTGGCCCGGCGAGGCTCGATCATGCCTTCCGCGCGGACATCGGCTCGGCCAACGTAACGTTTTCGAACGACATTTCCGGCGACGGCCTCAACGTCTACGGTAGCGGCAAGCTGACCATCACGGGCACGAATACGTTCTCCGCGTTGAATGCCGAAGACACGACGACCGTAGAGGTCATGAAAGACCTTCCCGCGGGGCGAATCATCGTGCAGGACGTGGGGGCGAAGCTCATCGTTCACGGCGATCTCGGACAGGGTCAGACCAACGGCCTCCGCGACAGCGTGGACGTCAACGGCACTCTGGAGCTGACGGCGCATCCCACCCAGATAAAGGCCGATCTCGGGCTCTATGGGCCGTCGCGTCTCTCGGTGCTGCTCGGCGCTCCCGTAAACGTCGCGGGCGCCGTACGGATTTTTGGCGGCGATCTGTACGTCGCCGGCGCCGTGCCCGGCTACACGGTGACCAGTCACCAGTCCCTGGTCACCGCTGAGTCGGTGACCGGCACGTTCACCAGCACGATGTTCGCGCAAGGCGTGTTCCTGTCATCGACGGTCCAGTACGCACCTAAGGAAATCTGGCTCGACACGACCAGCCTGAGCGTGACCGCCGTGGCGAACTCGAATGCGGTGATGGCGCGCTCGGCCGCGGCGACGACCTCGGCGACGCGCCTTGACGGAGCCTTCCAGCAGATCGAGGGTTCGCTGGCTGGCCCGGTGGCGGCAGCATCCGCGCCGCCCGTGACGACGCTCGTCGCCGCCGGCCAGATCCAGCAGTCGCGCACGGACGCGGTGGCGAGGGCCTCCCTGGAGTCGCTCTCCGGCCAGCTGTATGCCGCCGGCACCGCCGTGACGCTCGCCGGTATCGATGCGAGCAACGACGCGCTGATCTCACACCTGGACCAGCAAGGCTCCGGTGCCTGGACGCAGTCCCTCGATTCCCGCGGCGGCATGAGCCGCGGCGGGTTCGGCAACGTCGGTTTCAACCTCAACGGTGGCCTGGTCGGCAACGACATCCGTCTCGGTCTCAACGGCTTCGCCGGCGTCGCCGTCGCGCAGATGTCGAGCCACGGCCAGCTCGACGGCAGCTTCGATCGCCAGCGCAGCCGTTCCACCGCCGGCATGTTCTATGCCGGCTCGCGTGGCGCCAACTGGTACGGGGTGGGGCAGTTCGGCTTCGGCAGTTTCCGTGGCGACATGCGCCGCCTGCTGCGTTTCGGCGACCAGGCCGCGTTCGCGGGCAGCGACCAGAACGGCAGCTACCAGTCCGCTTACGGCGAAGTCGGCTTCCGCAGCCATGCGGGCGCGTTCACGCTCACCCCGTTCGCCAACGTCGAGTACGCGAGCATCCGCCGCGATGGTTTCTCGGAAACCGGTGGCGACGGCTTCGGACTGACCGCCGATGGCCACACCACCTCGCGCTGGCAGGCGGGGTTCGGGCTTCGCGCGGGCAGTTCATGGCTGACCACGCGCGGTGCGCTGCACCTGGATGCGAAGCTGGGTTGGCAGAATGCGTTCGCCACGAAGGGCGAGGTCTTCGCGGCACGCTACACGGGCTTTTCGCAGTGGGCGCCGGTCGACGGCATCGGCCTGTCGCGCCGGGCCGGCACGGCAGGCGTGTCGCTCGGCTGGGACATGACGGCCAGCACCCAGCTGGGCTTCAACGTCGACCAGCGGTTCGCGGACCGCGATCACTCGCGTTCGGCGAACGCGAGTTTCCGGATGAACTGGTAGGCCGGCGGATTACGACTTGCCGTGGAACAGTTCACGGCCGATCAGCATGCGACGGATCTCGTTGGTGCCGGCGCCGATCTCGTAGAGCTTGGCGTCGCGCAGCAACCGGCCCGCCGGGAATTCGTTGATGTAGCCGTTTCCGCCCAGTGACTGGATCGCTTCCAGCGCGACCTTCACCGCGTTGGTCGAGGCATTGAGCAGGCAGGCGGCGGGGTCGATGCGCGACTTCACCCCGTTATCGAACTGCTGGGCCACCATGTAAGCGAACCCGCGCGACGACTGCAGCGCGGTGTACATGTCCGCGACCTTGCCCTGCATCATGCCGAACGTACCGATGGGCGCGTTGAACTGCTTGCGCTCGCGGACATAGGGCAGCACGAGATCGACCGCCGCCTGCATGATGCCGATGGGACCGCCGGACAGCACCAGGCGTTCGGTGTCCAGACCGCCCATCAGCACGCGCACGCCTTCGTTCACTTCGCCGACGATGTTTTCCGCGGGAATCTCGCAGTTGTCGAACACCAGTTCGCAGGTGTTGGAGCCGCGCATGCCCAGCTTGTCGAGTTTCTGCGCCGTCGAGAAACCCTTCATGCCCTTTTCGACGATGAACGCGGTCATGCAGCGGCTGCCCGCGGGGCGCGGGGCGGTGCGCATGTAGACCAGCAACACGTCGGCATCGGGTCCGTTGGTGATCCACATCTTGGTGCCGTTGGCCACCCACTTGCCGTCGATCAGTTCGGCCTTGCAGCTCATCGAGCCGACGACGTCCGAACCGGCGCCCGGCTCGCTCATCGCCAGCGCGCCGACCCACTCGCCGCTCGCGAGTTTCGGAAGGTACTTGCGACGCTGTTCGTCGTTGCCGTTGTGGTAGATGTTCTGCACGCAGAGATTGGAGTGCGCACCGTAGGACAGACCGACCGAGGCCGACGCGCGCGAGATCTCCTCCATCGCGATCATGTGCGCAAGAAAGCCAAGGCCGGAGCCGCCGTATTCCTCGGGAATGGTGATGCCGAGCAGGCCCATCTCGCCGAACTTGCGCCAGAGGTCTTCGGGAAACACGTTTTCGCGATCGATGCGATCCGCGCGCGGTGCGATTTCCTTGTCGGCGAACGCGCGGACGCTTTCACGCAGGAGGTCGAGGTCGTCGCCGAGGGAGAACGGGCGCATGGTGCAACTCCGGAAAAGGGATGGGGAAACCTCCCCATCGTAGCGTGCGCATGCCGTCAAGCCACGGCGCGACGCAGCAATCAGGCCTTCGCGATGGCCGCGATACGGTCGTGTACGCGGATCAGCAACAGGCACTGGCGATCGACCAGGCGTACCGTTTCGGCGCCCACCGTGCCGCGCGTCGTGCTGCCGGCAAGGAGCGCTGGCGTGTCCAGCGGCGATGCGGCAGTGCCGGCGCGGATATGCCCGGCCAGGGTGTCGAAGCCGTGGGTCATGTGGCGGGCCAGTGTCTGCAGCGCCAGAGCGTCGTCCGTCGGCAGGGATTGCCGGTGCGAACCGAGGGTCGACAGGTGGGACAGTCCCGCCTGAAGCGCCGTGAGCAGGCGAAGGGCGCGCTCGCCGAGATCGCGGGAATGCCCGGGTTCGCCCAGCAGTTCCGCCACGTTCCCGGCCACGGCGGCCTGTGCCGCGTGCGCATCCCGTCGGGCGATGCGATAGGCCAGATCGTCCGCCTTGCCGTGGGCGTACTGGTCGGCGATCCGCTCCAGATAGCGTCCATAGGCCAGCAAGGCATCGGCCACGATGTCGTCGAGCCGGCGCACCCGCCAGTCGGGCAGCACGAAGCGAATGGCCGCGGCGGCGACCACCGCGCCGAGCAAGGTATCGAGCAGTCGCGGACCGATGGCGTCGTACCCGGCACCGACGCGATCGAAGCAGAGCAGCACGAACAGCGTGATGACGCCGGTCGCCAGCGCATAACGGCGCAGCCGGAAGGCGAAGAACGCGGCACCTGTCGCCACGAGCACCGGCAGCCGCCAGTCGCCCGGCGGCAACAGACGCAGCAGCGCCCAGCCGACGATCAGCCCGGCCGTGGTGCCGGCGATACGCTGGACCATGCGACGTCGCGTGGCGCCATAGCTGGGCTGGCAGACGAACAGCGTCGTCAGGAGAATCCAGTAGCCGTGCGTCGGATGCAGGGCAAGCATCAACGCGTAACCCGCGAGCATGCCGATCGCCAGGCGCATCGCATGGCGAAAATGCATCGAGCGCCGGTTCAGACGGAGGCGCACCCTGCCCAATGCTTCGCGAATGGACGCCGGCTCGTTGTCCTGCAGCGAGATGTCGGCGTCGTCGCGCAGGCTGCCTTCGTCTTCGATGCCGGCCTGCAGGCGCTCCATGTTGTCCAGCAGGGCGGACAACGCGTCGTCGATCGCTTCGTCCGGCGGGTCGCTGCGGCGGCGATAGGCCAGCGCCTCGCGGAGGTCGTCGAGCGCGGCGCGCGGCAGGGCGATGGTTCGCAGCGGAGCGACCTCGCGAATCGCATCGGCCCGCTCGCGACAGGCGATGGCCTGCAATCGCAGAAGTCGTCCGAAGCGGAACATGAGGTCGCTGTGGTAGAGCGCGCCTGCCAGTTCGTCGTACGGGTAATGCGATGAGCTGATCCGCTCGTGGATGTCCTGGGCGACGAAGAACATGCCCAGACGAGCCGCGGAACGCCCGCGCGGCTGGCGGCGTCCGATGCGATCGAGCAGCGCGACGCGCGCGGCGGTCAGCGCTTCCACCGTGCGCAGGTTGCGCTTCGAGAACTCGATGTGCAGTGCGTCGAGATCGAGGCCGCGCACCGGTTCGAACAAGGCCGCCTTTGCCTCGATCAACGCGGCCAGCGATTCGAACAGGCGGGCGAGTGCATGGCGGACCGCACGCTGGGGTGCGAGCGCGCTCCACAGCAGCGAGAGCGATCCGTACCACGCCGCGCCGGCGAGGATCGCCAGCGTGCCATGCCAGCCGCCGGCTGCCGTGCCGGCACTGTCGGTGGCGATCATGGTGTAGACCGAGAGGATCAGCGTGGCCGTGGCGATCGTGGCGTATCGCCCGCTGGCGGCACCGAGCATGACCAGAAGAAACGTGCCCACCGGCAGCAGCACCGCGAACAGCGGCGGCGTGCCGATGCAGGCCTTCACCGCGACCGCGGCGAGCGCGAAGCACAGCAAGGTCACGATCAGCCCGCGCAGGCGGCCCCGCCAGGCGTCATCGGTTTCGGCCAGGGCGCAGGCGATAGCGCCAAGCAGCGCGGGGACGATCGCGTCGGCTGGTCCGGCGAGCGTGGACCAGACGGCGATACCGGTCAGTGCGAGGAGCACCCGCATGACATCGGCGAAGCGGTCGGATTCTGCCAGATGGCGTAGGGAAAGCATGGCCTTAGCTTAGCCCGCTACCACGCTGATGAGAGGCGGCCCCGATGGCGATCTTTTGTCGCGGGCTTTCTCAGCAAAGCCCGCCATTCACCGCAAGCACCTGCCGCGTGATGTAACCCGCTTCCGGGCTGAGCAGAAAGCGTACCGCCGCCGCCACTTCTTCCGGGGTACCCGTACGCTCCATGGGAATCACCTTGAGAATCTGCTCCACCGGCACCTCGGGGTCGAGCATGTCCGTATCGATCAGGCCCGGCGCCACGCAGTTCACCGTGATCTTGCGCTTGGCCAGTTCGACGGCCAGTGCCTTCGCCGCGCCGATGACACCGGCCTTGGATGCGCTGTAGTTCACCTGTCCCCGGTTGCCGATGATGCCCGAGACCGACGTGATGCAGACGATACGGCCCGGCTTGCGCCGACGGATCATCGGCATCACCAGCGGGTGCAGTACGTTGTAGAACCCATCGAGGTTGGTCCGCAGCACCTGGTCCCAGTCGTCGGAGGTCAGGCCGGGGAACGCGCCGTCACGGGTGAGGCCGGCGTTGCAGACCACGCCGTAATACGCGCCGTGCCCGGCGATGTCCGCCTCGAGCGCGGCGGCGGATGCCGCGCGGTCCGAGATATCGAACTGCACGACGCGGGCGTTGCGGCCCCTGGCGACGATCTCCGCGACGACGGCGTCGGCTTCCTCGCGGCGTGAGCGGCAATGCACCACGAGGTCGTAACCGGCGTCCGCGAGATTCAACGCGATCGCGCGGCCGATGCCACGGCTGGAGCCGGTGACGAAGATGGTGTCGGTCATGGTGGAGTACCTCTGGAGTCGAGACGATTGTGGCGAGGATCGAGAAAGGGTGTCGGGTCCGGCGGGCTGAACACGGTCAGGCGCGCCTCGGCGTGCAGACCTTCCGCATCGATACGGCAGGCAAACGCGCCCATGCCTTCCTCATCGTGAAAGTGGCGCACGGCTTCGATGCGCAGCGTCGCACCGGTCGCGAACGCATCGACATCGGCGCGGTAGGCCCGTGTGCCCAGGAGGAAGCCGGGCCTGACCTGACCACCCGCCGTCAGCACCTGGCAGCCGTTCCACGCAGCGATGGTCTGGGCCATCAACTCGACGCCCGCCCACGCGGGGAGACCGGTCGCTTCGACAAAGGCATCGCCGCGTCGGACCAGGCGTTCGCAGACGATGCGTTCGGTATCCCATTCCAGGACACGGTCGAGCAGGATCATGCGACCGGCGTGCGGCAGCAGGGTTTCGACAGGCCAGATCGTCATGTCGCGTCCGCCAGGATCAGGCTCGCGTTGTTACCGCCGAACGCGAACGAATTGCTCATAAGATGACGTTTGCCCACGGGCGACCGGTCGCCGACCGCGGTGAAACGCAACGGGGGCAGGGCGGGATCCGTCGCGCCGTCCCATACGTGCGGCGGCAGCCGGCGTTCCGCATCGGTCAGTGCCAGCCAGCAGAAGGCGGCTTCGAGGGCGCCGGCGGCGCCGAGCGTGTGGCCGGTCAGGGCCTTGGTCGAGGAACATGGCACCGGTCGCGCGAACGTAGCCGCGATGGCGTGGCTCTCCATCGCGTCGTTATGTTCTGTCGCCGTGCCGTGCAGGTTGACGTAATCGATGGCGCTCGCCTCGATGCCGGCCGACGAGAGCGCGCGACGCATCGCTTCGGCCGCGCCACGGCCGTCAGGTGCCGGTGAGGACATGTGGTATGCATCCGAGCTCGCGCCACCGCCGACGAATTCGACCTCGGCGGCGTCCCGGGTCATGAGAAACAGCGCGGCGGCCTCACCGATGTTGATACCGCGCCGTGAAAGCGAGAAGGGTACGCAACGCTGTCCGTCGGTGGCTTCGAGCGCATGGAAGCCGTGCGTCGCCAGACGGCACAGCGTGTCGGCACCGCCGCAGATCACGGCGTCGCACAGGCCGAGGCGCAACAGGCGTCGCGCGCTGAGCAGCGCGCGGGCGCCTGACGTACATGCCGTCGAAATGCCGTAGGCGGGACCGGCGATGCCGAGCCATTCGGCGAGAAAGGCCGCGGGTGCGCCCAGTTCCTGATCGGAATAACGGTAGGCGTCGGGCCACGCGCCGTTACGCCCGCGCGTGGCGATATGGCCGGTCGCCTCCTCGATCCCCGTGGTGCTCGTGCCGATCACGACGCCGATGCGGTCGGCACCGTAGCGGGCGATGGCGTCACGCAGTTCGGTTTCGATTTCCTGTGCGGCGAGCAGCAGGAGGCGGTTGTTGCGCGTGTCATGCGCCTCCATGCCCCGCGGCATCGAGGGCAGAGCATCGACGACTTCGCCAAGAGGAAGCGTCCGTCCGGGCGCCCAGCCATCGATATCGCGCAACCCGCGCTTGTCTCCGGCAAACAGCGCTTCCGCGACGGCGGCCTTGCCGGCGCCCAGCGAGCAGGTCACGCCCAGTGCGTTGAGATAGGTCTTCATGCGGCGTCGAGCGGCTTCCACGCGGCGACGTTGACCAGCGTTTCCTCGCGCTTGCCCGGCGGTGGCGGATTCCTGATACCCCAGCGCTCCAGCAGGCCGAAGTCCTTCGACCGGCTCCACCACAGGTACGGCAACGAGACGTTGCGTGGCTCGAAGCGGAACCCACGCCCGCGGATCATCGCAAGGTATTCGTCGGCGGTCTTCTGCACGTGCATCGGGTGGCGGAAGAACCAGCGGATCACCCAGGTATCGATGTACGCCTTGGTCGACTCCGCGAACAGCAGGAGGCCGCCGGGCTTCAGTACGCGCCAGAATTCATCGAGAGCGCGTTCCTGCTCCACCAGATGATGAAACGTCTGGTGGCAGAACAGCACGTCCACGCTGGCGTCGGGCAGATCGATGCGCGCGCAGTCGGCGACCATCAGCGTGACGTCGATGCCTTCGCGTCGGGCCTCCGCCCTCGACAGCTCGATGCTGTGCGGGTCGGCATCGAGGCCCAGCATGCGCGCCGGGCGGAACGCGTCCCGGAGATATCGGAACGAGCGTCCCTGGCCACAGCCGACGTCGAGCAGTGTGCCGCCCTGCGGCAGCGGCTCGCCGATCAGGCGCTTGTGATCGTTGATGGCGACACGCAGCACGTGGTGCTGCCAGGTATGGGTGCGCAGGAAGACGAAACCGATCCGGGTTTCTTCGACGTACGTGGCGCTGGCGTATTTCATGACAGGCGTTCCGTTCGATCAGGGTGACGACGTGCGGGCCAGCCGGCGTTCGACGTCGTCGGTAAAGACGCGGGGAGAGACGAGCTGCATTTCGCCAGCGGGGACGCTGACCGCGACCTGGATGGTGCTGGCGCGCGTGAGCCGCGCACCGGTGACGGCGTCGCTGAGCGTGTAGTGGATCTTGAGCCGGTTCTGCCACTCGATCAGGTCGGCGCGCACGGTGAGCTTCTGGCCGAAGCGTGCGGCCTGCGCGTAGCGCAGCTGGAGGTCGATGATGGGCCAGGCGAAGCCGGTTTCCTTCATGCGCACGTAGTTGTGGCCGACGTCGTCGAGCAGGGCGCAGCGCGCCACCTCGAGGTACTTCACGTAGTGGCCGTGCCAGACCACCTCCATCGAATCGACGTCGAAGAAGGGCACGATGACCTCGATCTCGGTCGCGAGCACACCGTTAGCGCGCATGGGGAGCTCCGTTCGTACCTTGCCAGTACGGGTGAAAATTGAACCATTGAAGCGGCGCGTCGAGGCAACGGGCGGCCAGCCAGTCGGCATAGCGCGCCACCGCATCCTGAATGAAGCTGCCGCGGCGGCCACGATCCCAGCCGCTGGCGTCCCCGAAGCGACGCAGGTGGATGCGATAGCGTGGGCCGTACTTGAGGCAGCAGACCACGTTGACCGGGCAGCGCAGCATGGCGGCCATCAGCCACGGGCCCTGAGGGAAGCGGGCTGGCGCGCCGAGGAAATCGGCCTCGACCGTGCGGGCACCGTGTGGGGGCACGCGGTCGCCGGCGATGGCGATCCACTCACCGCGATCCAGCCGTTGCGACAGATCCATCATGGTGGCGGTGTCCAGGTCGCCCACATGCATCAGCCGCAGTCGCCGATCGCCGGACTCGCCGAGCAGCCGGTTGAAGTGCGCCGCGTTGGGCAGATACATCAGCACGTTGAGCGCCACGCCCTCGCCGATCTCGGCCATGGCGCGGCACACGTCGAGGTTGCCCAGATGGGTGCAGATGAGGATCTGGCCGCGCCCGCCGCCGATCAGCGCGTTGCGTACGCCGTCCGGATCGTCCATGTCCACGGACGACAGGCGGAGCTTGCCGCGCCACACGTCGAAACGGTCGAGCATGCAGTCACCGAAAGCACGGTACTGTGCGAAGGCCGCGCGTCGACGCGGGAAGAGATCCGTACGACCGCTCCAGGCGGCGAGGCGGCGCTGGTAGTCGACCACGTTGCGTCGCGTGGTTCGCCCCGTCACGTAGAAATAAAGCACCACCAGCCAGATGACCGGCGTGGCGAGGCCACGACCCAGCAGGCGCACCGCGATCGCGGTGAGCTTGAGGCCGAGGAAACTGCCGCGCTCCTTCTGCGCGGTCCAGTGTCCGCTGGCAGCCGAATCAGACATGCGCGCCGTCCAGGCGCAGATACGCGGATGAGACGGGCTCCCCGTTCATGCGATACGCGAACTGCAGGCGACCGCGCTCCTTATCGTGACGGAGCAGCAGTTGTGGCCGGTCGCCCGGTCGAAGCAGGCGCTGGAACTTCAGTGCGTCCATGCCGCGACACGTGGTCGGCGTATCCAGGCGAAGCGAAGCGAACGACAAGGCCCAGCCGACCTGCAACACGCCCGGCACGACCGGTGCCTCGGGAAAGTGTTCCGCGAAGCAGGCCAGATCGATCGGAAGTTCCAGATCGATGACCACGCCCTCATCGTCACGATGCTCGCCGAGCACGACGGGCTCCGTCGGAAGCCCGGCCCGCAGCGTGTCGTCGACGTGCTGCGCGTCGGGCAAATCGGCAACGAAGCGCCAGACCAGCGGCGTCGACAGGGCGTCGTCTCCGGCGGCCTGCTGGCCCAGTTCGTTGAGCAGGCCGGTGCGTCCGTGGCGAAGCAGGGCGGTGCGGCCCGCGGCACTCAGGGCGACGACCATGCCCGGGCCTTTCTTGCCGGCGTAGCCACCCGCCGCACCGTCCACCCAGGGATGGGAACGCAGCCGTGAGGCGGCGGCATCCATGGGCGCCTTGTTGATCCGCCGACGCAGGCGCTGGCGCAGGATCCACTCGCCGAGGAAAAGCGCACCCATCACCGAGTAAGCCAGGATGCCGTTGTAGAAAGTCCACCACGACAGCGGCCCCCATCCCGCCAGCAGCGCGGAGGCGGTGCCATTGAGAAAGAAAAACCCCACCCATACCCACGTGACCTTGCGCGTATAGGCGATGGCCACCGGCGGCAGGTCGGGCTCGGCGACTCGCGCGATGCGCTCGATCATCGGCGGCCCGAACTTCAGGCTGAGGCCGAACGCGCCGAACAGCAACGCGCAGATCAGGCTCGGATACCAGCGCAGCAGGCGCTCTTCACCTCCGAAGGCGAGTACGGTGCAATAGATCAGCGTGATGCCGAGCATCCACCCGCCGCCAGGTTGACGCAGAAGCGCCGGCGCTCGGATCAGCCACAAGCCGCCCAGGATCAGGCCGAAGACCGGTGTGGACACGTGGTCCATGCCGAAATAGACGATGAACGGAAAAAGGATGCCGACAACGACCAGCACCATGTCGCTCAGTTTACGCATGGCTCGCCGTTCGCTTTGACGTAGAGGGCCAGGTTGTGGACCGTTTCGAAATGGCGGCGCGCGTCGCGCGAATCCGAGGCGATCTTCAGCCCATATCGGGTCTGCAGGGCGAGTGCGAGTTCGAGCGCATCGACGGAATCGAGGCCGAGCCCCTGCCCGAACAGGGGCTGGTCCGCCGCGATGTCGTTCACCGTCAGGTGATCGAGTGCGAGTGTCTCGATGATGAGGCGGGCGATATCCCGCTCCAGGTCGTTCATGGCTTCCGTTCCCTGGCGTAGAGGCTGTGGAGGTGTTCGTTGAGACGGCGCGAGGCTATCGGCGCCGGGGTGCCTTCGCTGAAGGCTCGCACATCGAGGTCGTCGCCGACGCGTATACGAACGTGCACGCGCCGGTCCGGCACGTGATACCAGCGGTCCGCCTTGGTCAGCGTGGTCGGCTCGACGGTGATATAGACGGGCGTGACGATCCGCGCGCCCCGTACGGCGATGGCCGCCGCGCCGCGATGGAAGACAGGATCCTGCCCGGGCGTGGTACGCGTGCCCTCGGGGAAGACGATGAGGGTCTGGCCCTCGCGCAACACGCCCGCGGCCCTTTCCAGCATCTCGGCGCTGCCGTCGTTGCTGATGTACTGGGCAACCGTCACCGGTCCGCGCATGTACGGGTTCTTCCACAAGCTGTGTTTCACGATGCAGTTGGCATCGGGCACGTGGCCGAGCAGATACACGACGTCGATCAGCGACGGATGGTTGGCGACGATCATCTGGCCGGGCTTTCCCAGCCGCTCGCAGCCCTCGAAGTGAAAATCGACGACGCCCATGCGGCACATGAACCGCGAGTGCAGCCAGAAGGCGCGACCGACGGTGCGCCGCGCACGGCGGCGTCGAACCGACGCTTCGCCGGGCCAGCGCAGGACCACGGGCAGGATGATCCCGCGGAGCAGGAGACCGCCGATGCCGAACAACGCGAAGCTGAGCGCGGTGCCGATGAAGCGCCACGCCCAGGCGTCCCGACGTCGGTTCACGCTATCGGCTGCCAGGTCCATCGTCGTGTCTTCCACGGGTGGTCGAGGGAGGCGCCATGGTGCAGCGCCCGGATGAAGTGCAGGGCATGCTGGCCGTCCACCGGCGCGGACGCGTCCGTGTTACCGCGCAGGGACAGCTGCCAGCGCGCGCCGGCACCGGGCATGCCTGCCCGGGACACGCGCAACGCGACGGCGTACGAGAACGGTACGTCGTCGATCCAGCCGTCGTAGGCGACCGGTGGCCGTTCTTCCGCGACGACGACGATGACCGTCGGGGCGCCGTCATCGAGCAGGGCCGCGGCTTCCACCATGGCGTGCTCGAACGTATCGCCCTCACCCGCGATGGCGACGGATTCGTCGCGCTGGCCGCGCAGGATGGACCACTGCCCGGCGATCGCGTTGTGGACGGAAAGTCCGAAGCGGGTCGGCGACAGGGGAGCGTCGCGCCCGATCTCCTCGAGCATGGCGAGCGTGTGCGTGGTTTCGCCGTGCCGCGAGGCGTAGACGAAGGGCAACTGCTCGTCGTCGGCGCATAACGGCCAGGCGGTGTGCATGACGATGCGCGCAAGGCGGCTGAGTCGCCGACGCTGCATCGGCGGCACGAAATCGCAGGCGGGCTGCTGGCCCGTATCGGCGGGCACATGCGGGGCCGAGGCCCAGCGTGCCCACGCATCGCCGTCCTCGATACCGGGCGCCCACGCGCGCCAGTCGTCGATGCGCAGGGCGATCATGCGCCGACCCCGTCGAACCGTCGCACGACCAGCGCCGCACAACTGCCGCCGAAGCCGAACGTGTTCGACAGGAAGCTGCCGATGCGCGCGGCGCGCTCTCCTTCGATCAGGGGCGCGTCGGCGAAGGCCTCGTCGAGTTCGCGCACGGGAGCGCCGCCCAGCAGCACGCCGGCTTCCATCATCGCGATGCCCGCGATCGTGTCGAGCGCGCCGGCCGCGGCCGGTGCGTGCCCGATCAGCCCCTTGACCGAGGACATCCACGGCACGGCGCACCCGCGGTCGCCGAACACGCGGCGCAGCGCGTGCCATTCGGCGAGGTCGCCCTGGACCGTGGCGCAGGCGTGGGTGTTGATGTAGTCGGGGATCGTTCCCGCCAGGTCGATGGCCTGATGCATGGCCTCGGCCATGCCACCGGCCTCCGGGCTGATCATGCCGTCCGGATCGGAGGCGGCGCCGTAGCCCGCCATTTCGGCGAGGATCGTGGCGCCACGCGCCTGCGCATGCTCCAGCGATTCGAGCACGAGTACACCGGCGCCACCACCCAGCAGGATGCCGTCGCGGTCGGCCTCGTAAGGAGCGGACACGCGCTCGCCCGGAGCACTCGTCGTCGACAGCGCATTCATGACGTCGAAGCACATCGCGGCTTTGTCGTGCAGTTCTTCCGCGCCACCGCAGATGACGACGTCCTGCCGGCCCAGCTGAATCAACTCCATCGCCTGGCCGATCGCATGCGTCGCGCTGGTGCACGCCGAGCTGACGGTAAAGGCACGACCGCCGAACCCGAACGCGTGCGTGAGGGTTGCCGCGACCGCGCTGCCCATGCTGCGTGGAACGATGAAGGGCGACAGACGCGAGATGCCGCGCGCGTGGAACATGTCGAGACCGGCTTCGTATTCGCTCAGCGCGGCGGAGCCGCCCATGACGATACCGACATCGCGTTCGCGCAGCCGGTCCTCGTCGAGGCCGGCTTCGGCAAGGGCTTCGCGCGCCGCATGCCACGCGTACTCGGCCGCTTGCGGCAGATACCGACGCAGCTTGCGATGCGGTGGTTCCAGCGCGGCGACATCCGCCGGCGCGCCCACCCGGCAGCGCATGCCCAGCGTCGCGAAGTCGGGCATCTCGCGGAAACCCGCGCGCTGCGCACGCAACCCGTCGAACAGCGCGCGACGGTCCGGTCCCAGACAGGACACCGCGCCCATGCCGGTGACGACGACGCGTCTCATCAATCGACCGCCCTGAAGATCAGCGACGTATTGATGCCGCCGAAGGCGAAGTTGTTGTTCATCACGTAACCCGTGCGGATCTCGCGACCCTGGCCCGTGACGAAATCGAGCGCCGCGCACTCGGGGTCCGGGGTGTCGAGATTGATGGTCGGCGCGAACCAGCCGCGACGCATCATCTCGATCGCCCACCACGATTCGAGCGCGCCGCACGCGCCGAGCGTATGGCCGACGTAGCTCTTCATCGAGCTGATCGGTACGCCGCCGCCCAGCACGTCGGCGGTGGCATGGGTTTCGGCCACGTCGCCGCGATCGGTGGCGGTGCCGTGCGCGCTGACGTAACCGATCGCGTCGGGCGTGAGGCCCGCATCGGCCAGTGCCATGCGCATGGCGGCAGCCATCGTTTCGCGCGTGGGCTGCGTAATGTGCTGGCCATCGGAATTGGTGCCGAAGCCAACCACCTCGGCGTAGATCGTCGCGCCGCGAGCCATCGCGTGTTCGTATTCTTCGAGGATCAGCGTCGTCGCACCTTCACCGACCACCAGGCCGTCGCGCCGGGCATCGAACGGGCGAGGCGTGAGTTCGGGTGAATCGTTGCGCGTGCTCGTGGCGAACAGGGTGTCGAACACCGCCGCCCCTGGGCCGGATAGTTCCTCGGCACCGCCACAGAGCATCAGCGTCTGCTTGCCCTGCTGGATCGCCTCGTAACCGTAGCCGATGGCCTGACTGCCGGAGGTGCATGCACTGGAGGTGGTGATGATGCGACCGCGCAGTCCGAAGAACACGCCCACGTTGACCGCGGTGGTGTGCGCCATCATCTGGATGTAGCTGGTCGCGGTGACGCCCTGCATCGAACCGGTCTCGAGCATGCGCCCGATGGTCTTGGCGGGAGCGATGCTGCCGCCCGACGAGCCATAGGCGACACCCATGCGGCCGTCGGTGATGGAGGCATCGTTGATCAGTCCCGCGTCGATCAGTGCGCGTTCGCTGGCCGCGACGGCCAGCTGGGCCACGCGGCCCATCGAGCGCACGTGTTTGCGTGACCAGTGCACGGGCATCGCGAAGTCATCGACCGGGCAACCCAGCCGACCGTTGAGCGCGTCGAAATAATCCCATTCGCCCATGCGGCGGACGGCATTGTGGAAACCGCGAAGCCGCGCCTCGATGGCATGCCAGTCGTGGCCCAGCGGCGTGATGCCGCCGAAGCCGGTGACGACGACGCGTTTGAGGGTGCGCGCTCCCGGAGCGTGTACGGCGGTGTTCATGCGGATGACTTCTTCGGTGCGGGGACGCTCACCGGCGCGATCAACGCCGTGAAACCGATCCCGAGGAGCAGGGTGAGGCCGAAATGTTGCAGCGCCGGCATCGTGCTGAGCGCGAGCAGACCGAACGAGAGCAGCGCGGTCACGGCGGACAGCAGGACACCGGCATAGGCGGCGCCGGGGATGTGCGCGGCATGCGGTTCGCCTTCGCGCAGGAATACCGCGTAATTGGCGCCGACGCCGAGGACGAGCATCAGCGCCATGATGTGGAACAGCGTCAGCGGCTGGCCCAGGTAGCCCAGTGCCGCGACACTGAAGACGATGCCGGCCAGCGGCGGCAGCAAGACGCGGCCTACCGCGCGTGGCCCATACCGCCACAGGAAGGCGAGACCGACGAGAGCGAGCGCGCCCCCGAGCCACACGTCCGCATAACCACGGTAGCGGCCGAACAGGGCGGAAATGCTGGCCGGCTTGTCGACCAGCGACACGCCGGGCAGCCCCTCGGACGCCTGGCGCAGCAGGGCGACGTCGTCCTGGCCTTGCGGCACGACGATACTGCCGGTGCCGTGCGAACCGCTCAGCCACAGGTAGCGGAAGGGCGTGTACGCCGGCATCGCAAGCCAGTCGTCGAGCGTGAAGGCGCGCCCGGGGTATGCGGTGACGAACGATGCCATGCCCTCGGGCCTGAAACCGGCGGCGACGAGCCATGCGTTCATACGGTCGGCCGGTGTGAACCACTGGGCGACCGCCGCGATGTTTTCCGCCTGTCGCTTCGCCGACGGCAGCATCGCGGTGATGCCCGTGAAGCCGGTGAGCTTGCCGTCCGCGATCCATGTCCGCAGTCGATCGGTCAGCGCTTCTTCGCGCTGGAGCACCTCCTCGGCGCTCGTACCCTCGACCAGCCAGAACTGCGTCCCGCCACCGAAGCCGGCGACGTCTCGGATCGAGGCCGTCTGTGCTTCGAGTGTCTTCGGGGGGGAGATCAGCAGATGGATATCGTCATCGTGGCCGAGGCGCAGCCAGCCGGGAATCGCGGCGACAGCGAGCACCGCGAGCACGACCAGGGCGCGCCGGCCGGACGCGGCGCGCTGCCAGCCCAGTGCCAGCCGGACCAGCGCGGGCGACAGCGGTGCACGCGCGGGTTTCTGTGCCAGTGCGGGAAGCAGCCAGAAGACGCTCGCGCATGCCACCGCCATGCCGGCCATGGCGAACACGGCCATCTGTTGCAGGGCAGGGAAGGGCACGATGCCGAGCAAGGCGTAGCCCAGCAGCGACGTGGCCAGCGCGAGCAACAGCGCGGGGCGCACCTGGCGCACGCCACGCTCGGCGTTCCACGCGGCGCCGGTGTTGGCCCGCGCACACAGGTACTGGATCGAATAATCGACGGCCTCACCCAGCAAAGCGGCGCCGAAGACCAGCGTCAGCAGGTGCAGCTGACCGAACACCAGCACGGTGGCGACGATCGCACCGACCACGCCCAGCGCGGTGGAAAGAAAGGCGATCAGCAGCGGGCGCAGCGAGCGGAACACGAGCAGCAACAGCACCGCGATACCCACCGACGAAGCGATGCCGACCACATGCGTGTCGCGCTCGGCACCCGCACGGGCGGCGGCGGCGTAGAAGATCGCACCCGTGCGCTGCAGCGTGGTGCCGGGGTGCTTCGCGAGCATGGCGGACTCCGCCTTCGCCAGCGTGGCCACGGCCTGCCGCTGCACCACGTCGTCATACGAGGAGCCCTTCAGCGTGGCAATCACCAGCACATAGGTGGTGTCACCCTGGTGCGCCGTGAGCATGTCGTCCTCGGGGACGAGGGTGGAGCGGTTCCACGGCTGGCGATCGAGCCAGTGCTGCATCCAGCCGAACGGATCGTCGGTCAGTTTCGCGCCGACGTTCGCGCCGAACGGCTCGTTGAGCCGGCGCCTGAGCGCGGCGACCGCATCGAAGCCCGGGCTCGTAAGGGCGGCCCGGTCTTCGGGGGTGAGAAGGTGGAAGCGGAACGGGAGGAACGGCGTGACCAGCTGATCGAGATCGAACGGCGGCAGTTCGGCGATCACCGAAGCGAATACCGGGTCCTTGCCCAGGGCCTCACCGAGTTCGCGTGCCGCGGTCTTGGCCGCGTCGTCGTCATCGTTCGACACCAGCAGGATCATGCGGTCGCCGCTGGCGCGGGCCAGTCGCTCGACGGCGTCCTCCGCCAGCGGGTGGCGTTCCGTCGCGGGCAGGATCGTCATGATGTCGGTCTGCAGCGGCGAGGTGCCGCGACCGAACAGGAGCCACGCGCAGAACAGGCAGATGCCCAGCGCTACGAGCGTGAAGAGCCCGGCCCGCAGCGTTGTCGGGGACGGCCTCATGGAACGCCGAGGACCTTCGCTTCGACCGGGGTCAGCGAGTCGGCGTCCCGCGTATTCGTGAACGTGATCAGGGTGCGCTCGCCGCTGGCGAGGTTCACTTCGATGGACTCGAGGAACGCGTCGCCCTTGAGTGTGATGCCGGCCAGGACGCGTGCCACGCGTGCCTGCCGCGGCACGAAGGTCAGGGTCCAGCGGTCGATGCTGCCGTCGGAGGTGATGGTGAACTGGCGAGCGGCTTCCTCGGACTTACCGGCGAGCAGCGACTGCAGCATGCCCGAGACCTGGCTCACCCCACGGTTGCCGTCACGGACCCGCTCCAGCTTGCCCTGCGCGTTCAGGCGGCGCGTATCGCCGGACGTGAGTACGAGGGTGTCCTCGAACGGATCGCGTGTGTGCCAGACCATGCCGTGTCCGATGACGAACAGCAGGTCGCCCTTGCTGACCTGCGGCTCCGCCAGGGCGGGGTTTTCGCGGCTCTGGCTGAATTCGGCGCGCACCTGGGGGTGCTTGGCCAGACTGCCGAGGATCTCGTTGGCGAGCGATGGCGCCTGGGCATGGACGGAGGTGACGAAGAGCAGGGCGATCAGGGTAAGCAGACGGTGCATCAGGGGGATCCGTGGCGGAACTTGCGAATGAGGAGGCGCGGTGCACGTGGCAGCATGCCGAGAAGGAGTCGCGTGTGCATCGCCGTGATACGCGCGTTGTCGCGCCACATGCGGAAATGCGAGAGTCCGTTCTCCGGGTAGATTACCCGCGTTGGCAGGTTGCGTACCGGTACACCCCGCCAGTACAGGCGCACCGCGATCTCGGTGTCGAAATCCATCCGCGTCGGCAGCGGCTTGCGGGCGATTTCGGCACGCGTCTCGGCAAGCGGATACAGGCGGTAGCCGCACATGGAGTCCTGGATGTCGAAGGACAGCGTTTCCGCCCAGACACAGACGTGCGTGAGGTATCGACCGTAAAGGCGCGCGCGGGGCACCGAATCGTCGTAGATCGGCTTGCCGCAGATCATGGCTTCGGGTGCGGCTTCCGCCGCCGCGAGAAAACGAGGCACATCGGCCGTGTCGTGCTGGCCGTCGGCGTCGATCTGCAGCACATGGCTGTAGCCCGCGTCGTGCGCGGCAACGAAACCCGCCGTCAATGCGGCGCCTTTGCCACCGTTCTCCGGCAGGCGGATGAGGCGAAGGTCGTCGCGACCGCCGACAAGCGCGTCGAGGATCGTCCGCGTCTCTTCGTTCGAACCATCGTCCACGATCAGCACGGGCACGCCATGGGCCGCGAGCGCATTGGCCGTCGCGGCGATGGTGTGTCCGTGGTTGTAGATCGGTACGACCGCGCAGGGCGCGAAGGATCGCGCCGCGTCGTCGCGCGGTCCGGGCCTGCCCCCCATCGGTCGGCTCAGCGAGCTACCAGCGTCTGCACGGTGGCGACGACGTCGCCGACCGTACGCACGCTCTTGAAGTCCTCGGGCTTGATCCGGGTGCCGGTCATGTCCTGCACCTGGATCGCCAGATCGATCGCGTCGATGCTGTCCAGTTCCAGGTCGGTGAAGAGGTTGGCGTCGGGCGTCACCTTGGCCGGGTCGATCTCGAACGTCTCCTGCAGCACGGTGCGCAGGCGATCGAGTACATCGTCGAAGGTGAAGGTTTCAGCTGGGATCGCGCTCATAGCTCGGTAAGTCCATTTCATCCCCGGACGGGCGATCCACCGGTTGCGCGGGCAAGCGGGAGGCGGCGCCATCACCGAGGCGATGAAGGTGATCGGAAGTCTCTGGTTGTCGCCGCCCCTCGGACGGCATCCCCTGGGCCCCAAAAGCGCCGTGTAGGCAAAGCCTTACAAGATCCCCAGGGGCGACAAAAGTGTAACAGATCGCGCCCCTGAGCCAAGGCCGATCGTGTGAAATCGTGGGAATCGGCGGGCAAGTCGCGCCGATTCCCCGGCAGCCGTTGGCGCAGGCCCTTCGCGACGTATCCGCAATTGCGTCCGGCGCGTCCGCCCGGACACGGTGCCGGCGGACACCCCACGTCCGCGGACACGGAAATTTTTCTGTCACATCGTGCGAAATGGCGCCGCAGGGCGGTCTGGCAGGTAAATCGGTCGTTGGCACGACCGATGCACTCTCCCTGGTGAAAGCACTTCCCATCGTCCAAGGAGAACGACCATGAAATTCGAAACGATCCTGCTCAAGGGCTTTTTTGTCGCCGCCGTCCTGACCTGCCTGCTGACCTTCGGCGCCATGGTCGGCACCAGCACCCCGATCGCCAGCCCGACGCTGGTGGCCACCGGGCGCTGATGCCCGGGCATCGCTCCCTCAGGGCGTCTGCACCACGCAAATGTCGCAGGGTTCAACGTCGTCCGACCGGCGAGTTGTGGAATCGTCGCAAGGTCGTAGTCCGCAAAAAAAAGCCACCGGATTGCTCGCGGTGGCTTTCTTGGGCTCGCAGATAAACGCTTACTGACCGCGCATGCGGCCCTGGAAACGCGGCGCGCCGTTGCCCATGTGGGGCAGGCGGATCTTGCCGATGGCGCTGATGCGCTCTTCCGCCATGCGGTCCGCGGCCTTGTAGGTCGGGATGTTGTCGCGCGAGGAGATTTCGAAAATGCGACCGACGTTGTAGTAGATCGTGCGCATCATGCGCATGGCGCGCTCGCGGTTGTAACCGTCGATCTCGAGCGAGACGTTCATCACGCCGCCGGCGTTGACCGCATAGTCCGGTGCGTAGACGATGCCGCGACGGGCGAGTTCGTCACCGATCGCGTCGGTGGCCAGCTGGTTGTTGGCCGCGCCGCAGATGATCTTCGCCTTGATGCGGTCGATGGTCTGCTCGTTGACCGTGCCGCCCAGGGCGCACGGGCTATACACGTCGGCGTCGACGTCGTAGATCTCGTCGAGACCCACGGCTTCGCAGCCCAGTTCGTCGACGCAACGCTGCACGGCATCCTTGTTGATGTCGGTGACGAACACCTTGGCGCCCTGCTCGCGGAGCAGCTTGATGAACTCGCTGCCGACGTGGCCGCAGCCCTGCACGGCGTAGCTGTACTTACCCACGTCTTCGTTGCCGTGCTTGGACTGCAGCGCGGCCATCAGGCCCTGCAGCGTACCGAACGCGGTGAACGGCGAAGGGTCGCCCGAACCGCCGTGCACCTGATGCACGCCGGTGACGTACTCGGTTTCACGGTAGACGTATTCCATGTCGTTGACGTCGATGCCCACGTCTTCGGCCGTGATGTAGCGACCGTTGAGCGAGTTGACGAAACGGCCGAAGGCGCGGAACAGCGCTTCGGACTTGTCCCTGGAGGGATCGCCGATGATCACGGCCTTGCCGCCGCCGAGGTTCAGGCCGGCCACGGCATTCTTGTACGTCATGCCGCGCGACAGGCGCAGCACGTCGTTGACGGCATCCTGCTCGGTCTTGTACGGCCACATGCGCAGGCCGCCGAGGGAAGGACCCAGCACGGTATTGTGGATCGCGATGATGGCCTTCAGGCCCGCGTCCTTGTTATGGCAGAAGACGACTTCTTCGTGGCCCGTGTTGGCGATGGTTTCGAAAATCATCGAACGCAAACTCCAGTGACAAGCGGCAGCAGCACCGCCTCTAGGTGATGACCGGCGGTGGGGACCACCGGTCGATAATGACGTTCCAAAAAAATCGCCCCGGCCTGGAAGGGCGGGGGCGATCTGTCGTGTCAGGTGCCTAGTTTAAACCGTTGTGAGCGTCCGTGTAGGTGCGGCGCAGCAGATGAGGCTCAGCGGTGCCAGTGAGGGTCGCGGACCCAGGTCTCACGCTCGACGCGCCAGCCCCGGCCATAGGGGTGCCACACAGGCGGGCGGTAGACGTAGCCGGGACGTACCGTGGCCCAGCGGCCGCCGACCCACACGTAGCGGCCGCCGTACCAGTTCCAGTAGCCAGGCGCCCAGACATAGCCGGCGCGCGGGGGCGGGACGCGCTCGAAGCGCGGCGGCGGCGGACGGGTGCCGACGGTGACCTCGACATATTCCCGTGCCGCGACCGGCGGGGTGTAGCTTGCGGCGCCGGCGGCCAGGCCCATGACGGCGACGGCGGCGAGGGTACGGGTCAGCTTGGTCATCGGTGTTCTCCTTCGCGAGGTTCCGCGGATGCGGATTCGGGGGCCAGAACGCGGGTTCCTTCGAGCGGGTTGACCCGCCGGGGCGCGTAATGTTCAGCTTCGCGAAAGCTTCCCGTGGGGGAACCTTGCGACGCTCCGCTGCTCCAAGACCCACATGCCCACTCTTACCGCCACCGGCCCGTTCCCGCCCATGAAGCCTCCCCGCCGTTTTGGCGTGCGCACCATCGCGACCCTGCTGGGCATCCGTTTCGCATACCGGCTGGGCAGTCGCCTGGCACCTGCGCGCACGGTGGCCCACGCGGCGCGGACCTTCCAGACGCCGCTGCCGAGCAGCCGGGTGCGCGCCGCCTACGCCGCGACCACGATGTCGGCGCGGCGTGAGACGGTACGACTGGGCGGCGAATCGATCGAAACCTACATCTGGGGCGACCCTGCGACTCAGCCTTACATCCTGCTGGCTCACGGCTGGTCGAGTCTGGGCTTGCGCTGGGAGTCCTGGGCACCGTGGCTCCTCGCCAAGGGCTGGGCCGCGGTGTCCTTCGACCAGCCCGGTCACGGTCACAGCGGCGGCGATCTGTGCACGCTGCCCGATTTCGTCAGGACGCTGGCCGCGGTGGGCTGTCACTACGGTGACGCGCACGGCGTCGTCGCCCATTCACTGGGCGGCGCGGCCGCGACGCTGGCGCTGGAGGACGGGTGGACGGCGAAGCGGGTGGTGCTGATCGCTCCCGCGGCGGACCCCCAGGGCGCCACGCGGCGCTTCTCGCGCTTCGTCCGCCTCGCCGAGCATCTGCGTCCGTCGCTGCATGCGGCGCTGACCGAGCGCACCGGCATACTCATCGACGATCTGCATATCGGGCATCACGCGCCGAAGCGGACCCAGCCCGCCTTGATCTTCCACGATTTCTTCGACCGCGATGTCCCGGTGGAAGAGGGGGAGCTCTACGCGCGGCTGTGGCCCGATGCTACCTTGCTGAAAACCCGCCGGCTGGGCCATCGCCGGATCGTCGACGACGAAAGCGTCATGACCGCGGCGATAGCCTTTCTGGATGGCGCGGAGCTTCGCTGAGCCCGCCACCGAGTCCCCCCCCTTCGAGGAGCGAGCCATGACGACCACCTGTGCGGTGTGTGGAACGGAGCACGACGAAGAGGCACTGGAACTGGGCTACCGCCGGCCGGACGCCGTGATCGATCTCGATGCCGCGACGCGAGCCGCGGGCGTATTCGAGAACGACGACCTCTGTGTCATCGATGCGAAGCGTTTTTTCGTCCGCGCGACGTTACCGCTGCCGGTTAACGGACGTAGCGGAAATTACCAGATCGGTGTCTGGGTCGAAGTCGCTTCTTCCGACTTCGACCGGATCGGCAAACTCTGGACCGACCCGGGTCAGGCGGCCGAGCCTCCCATGTCGGCGACCCTGGCGAACGAGGTGCGTCTGCATCCGGAAAGCCTCGGGCAGGCCTTGCTGCTGCAGCTCACCGGACCGAAGACACGCCCCCAGGTGTTCGTGCGTGACGCGACGTATTCGCTGGGTGCCGAGCAGCGGCACGGCATCAGCGCGCACCGGGCGAGCGAATACTCGGTCGGACTCAGGGCGGCGTGAGGCGTTACGCAGTGCGGCGGCGTATCGCTGCACTGCGTCAGAGGTCCCGGCACGGGCGGGGATAGAATCGACCGGTTCCCTCCCCAGACGTCGCGTTTTCCCGGAGTTTTCATGAGCTCGCAGCCCAAGCACATCCCCGCCAGCCACACCGACGCGGAGGCCACGCCGCTGCGCTTCGTCACGGCGGCCAGCCTGTTCGACGGCCATGACGCGGCGATCAACATCATGCGCCGGATCATCCAGAGCCAGGGCGCCGAGGTGATTCATCTCGGCCACAACCGCTCGGTGGAAGACGTGGTGCGGGCTGCTCTCCAGGAAGACGCGGATGCCATCGCGCTGTCCTCCTACCAGGGCGGGCACGTCGAGTATTTCAAATACATGGTCGACATGCTGCGCGAGCGTGGCGCGGGTCATGTACGCGTGTTCGGCGGCGGTGGCGGGACGATCACGCCGGAAGAGATTCGCGAGCTGCAGGATTACGGCGTCGAGCGCATCTATCACCCGAACGACGGTATGAAGCTCGGTCTCACCGAGATGATCGAGGACGTGATGGCGCGAACGCGCAGCGCCGTTCAGTCGCGCGTCGAAGCGGCGCCGGCCGACGTTGCCGTCGAGAACGAGATTTCCATCGGTGCGATGCTTTCGGCCATCGAAGAAGATTCGCTTCCCGAAGCCGAACTCGCCCGCCTGCGCAAGGAATGGCAGCTGGCGGGTAACAAGACCCCGGTGCTTGGCCTGACCGGTACGGGCGGCGCGGGTAAGTCGTCCGTGGTGGACGAACTGTTGCTGCGGTTCCTGCACGCGTTTCCGCAGATGCGGATCGCCGTGCTCGCGGTCGATCCGACCCGTCGCCGCAGCGGCGGCGCGTTACTCGGCGACCGCATCCGCATGAACTCGCTGCGCAGCCCGCGCGTGTATATGCGCTCGATGGCCACGCGTCGCCAGCACGCCGCCACCTCGATTGTGCTGCACGACTGCATCGATTTTCTCAAGGCCCAGGCTTACGACCTGGTGATCGTCGAAACGGCGGGTATCGGCCAGAGCGACTCCGAGATCGTCGACCTCGTCGATTTCCCGGTCTACGTGATGACCAGCGAATACGGCGCCGCCAGCCAGCTCGAAAAGATCGACATGCTGGACTTCGCCGAACTGGTCGTGCTCAACAAATACGACAAGCGCGGTGCCGAGGACGCCCTGCGCGACGTGCGCAAGCAGTGGAAGCGCAACCGCACCGCGTTCCAGATGGCCGACGAGAACGTGCCGGTCTATCCGACCATCGCCAGCCAGTTCAACGATCCGGGCGTCACCTGGATGTTCGACAACCTGTGCCGTCTGCTGCGCGAGAAGCTCTCGTTGCCCGACGCGGTCTGGACGCCCGATGTCGACACGACATTGCGCGAACCGCGTGCCACGGTGCTGATTCCGGGCAATCGCGTGCGTTATCTGGCGGAGATCGCGGAGCAGGGGAGAGGCGTCAACGGCGGCATCGCGAAGCAGGCCGAGGCGGCCAGCAAAGCGCAGCACTACTATGAATCGCTGAAGGATATCGGCGACGACGCCCTGCCGCGTGCGTTCGATCTTTACGACCATGCCTTGCTCGCGGTCGACGGGGACCGTTCGCTGGCCACCTTGCGCCAGCGCTACAACGAAGCCGTGCGCGAGCTCACCAGCGAAGCGATCCACCTGCTGCGCGAGTGGCCCTCGCGCTTTGAAGCCGTTACCGCGGAGTTCAACGAATACCAGGTGCGCGACAAGGTCATTCGCGTCGAGAACTACCGCGAGTCGCTCAGCCACCAGAAGATTCCGAAGGTATCTCCGCCGAAGACGAAAGACTGGGGCGAGCTGCTTTCGTTCCTCATGCGCGAGAACCTGCCGGGGCACTATCCGTACACGGGGGGCGTGTTCCCATATCGTCGCGCCGGCGAGGATCCGACTCGCATGTTCGCGGGCGAGGGCACGCCGGAGCGCACCAATCGTCGCTTCCACTACCTCTCGCTGGGTGGCGCGGCCGCGCGTCTTTCGACCGCCTTCGACTCGGTGACGCTGTACGGTGAAGATCCCGCGCCGCGTCCCGATATCTACGGCAAGATCGGCAATTCCGGCGTCTCCATCGCCACGCTCGACGACATGAAGAAGCTTTATTCCGGCTTCGACCTGTCCGCGCCTTCGACGTCGGTGTCGATGACGATCAACGGTCCGGCCCCGATCATCCTCGCCATGTTCATGAATACGGCGATCGACCAGAACATCGAGAAGTACCTCAACGAGGACGTCTCCCGCTGGGAGGCCGCCAACGCGCACATCGCCCGGCTGTATCCGGACGGCGACCGGCCGCGCTACCACGGCGAACTACCCCAGGGTAACGACGGCCTCGGTCTCGGCCTGCTCGGCGTGTCCGGCGAAGAAGTGGTCGATGCCGGGACCTACGCGCGGATCAAGGCCTGGACCCTGGCCAACGTGCGCGGCACCGTGCAGGCGGACATCCTCAAGGAGGACCAGGCCCAGAACACCTGCATCTTCAGCACGGAGTTCGCCCTGCGCATGATGGGCGACATCCAGCAATACTTCGTCGATCACAAGGTGCGCAATTTCTACTCGGTGTCGATCTCCGGGTACCACATCGCAGAAGCGGGTGCGAACCCGATCAGCCAGCTCGCCTTCACGCTTTCCAACGGCTTCACCATCGTCGAGTACTACCTCGCCCGTGGCATGAAGATCGATGACTTCGCGCCCAACCTGTCGTTTTTCTTCTCCAATGGCATGGACCCGGAATACACGGTGATCGGCCGCGTCGCCCGTCGCATCTGGGCCCGCGCCATGCGCGAGCGTTACGGTGCCAGTGCGCGCAGCCAGATGCTGAAGTACCACATTCAGACGTCGGGGCGTTCGCTGCACGCGCAGGAGATCCAGTTCAACGACATTCGCACCACCTTGCAGGCGCTGTATGCGCTGTTCGATAACTGCAACAGCCTGCACACCAACGCGTACGACGAGGCGATCACCACACCGACGGAAGAGAGCGTTCGTCGGGCGGTCGCCATCCAGCTGATCATCAACCGCGAGCTCGGCCTCAACTTCAACGAGAATCCGTGGCAGGGCAGCTACGTGGTCGACGAGCTCACCGATCTGGTGGAAGAGGCGGTGTACAAGGAGTTCGAGGCGATCAGCGAACGCGGCGGCGTACTCGGCGCGATGGACACGATGTACCAGCGCGGGAAGATCCAGGAAGAATCGATGTACTACGAGCACAAGAAGCACGACGGCTCGCTTCCGCTCATCGGCGTCAACACCTTTCTGCCCCGGGATCACGGCGGCGAGATCGCCACGGAGATCGAACTCATCCGCTCGACGGAAGAAGAAAAGGGCCAGCAGATCGACAACGTGCTGCTCTACGGCAAGGCCCGCAACGGCCTGGCCCCGGACAGCCTGACCACCTTGCAGAAGACCGCCCGCGATCGCCGCAACGTGTTCGAACAGTTGATGGACGCGGTGAAGAACAACTCACTCGGCCAGATCAGCCACGCGTTGTACGACGTGGGCGGCGAGTATCGGCGGAATATGTAAGGCAGGCACCCATCGCCATCCGGATCGGCTCCCACCAGAGCCGCTCTGCGGTTAAGCTCCGGGTTCACCCAGGGAGCTTTTCAATGCGTCGGATCGTCTTCTTCCTCAGTCTGGCCGTACTCGCCCTCCAGGCGCGCGCGGCGGACGATGTCCCTCCGCACGACAGCTTCACCATGCCCGGGGTAACTGCCGCCGAAACGCGGCACATCAACGTCTACACACCTCCCGGCTACGCCACCTCGAAAGCCCGCTACCCCGTCCTCTACATGCCCGATGGCGGCCTGGAAGAAGACTTTCCGCACGTGGCCAGGGCGCTCGACGAGGGTATCCGCAAGGGGGAAATTCAGCCGCTGATTCTCGTCGGCATCGAAAACACCGAACGTCGCCGCGACATGACCGGACCGACCTCGGTCGCGTCGGACAGGCGGATCGCACCCCGCGTGGGCGGATCGGCCGGCTTTCGCGCTTTCATCGCGACGAAGCTGGTGTCCGAAGTCGGTAAGCGATATCGCGTCGACGGCCACAGAGGTGTCATCGGTGAATCGCTGGCCGGACTTTTCGCGCTGGAGTCGCTTCAGCGGGAGCCGAAGCTGTTCGATACGGTGATCGCCATCAGCCCCAGTGTATGGTGGAACGCGGATGCCTTGATTCGTGATCTGCCGGTGGCCATGGCGGAGGGCGATCCATCGCCCCACCGCATCTACCTGACGTCAGCCGACGAGGAAAACATCGCTCCCGGCGTAGAGCAACTCGTCAGGACGTTGCGTTCCAGCTTGCCCAGGCGCGCGGCGACGATCGAATACGTGCCTCGTCCTTCAGCGCATCACGATACGATCTACCGCGAGTCGGAGGCGCAGGCGTTGCGCTGGGCGTATCCGCCGATGGATAACTAGTCCGTCGCCTGGCGGCTTCCGAAGTCGATCTTCGTAAGACCACGAACTTTTGCTTCCGTCAGTACCTTGGTGACGTCCTCGTAGCTTGCGTTGTCAGCCGCGGCGATGACAAGGCGGGGCGGCTGCGCCGAGGCGGCGGCGATATCGATCTGCCTTTCGAGTGCCGCATCGGTGACGAGGGCCCCGTTCCAGAAAATCGAACCGTCGGCGTCGATCGCGACGCGTGCCGGGTCGGGCTCGAGGTCCGTCGATGACCCGGGAGCGGGGAGATCGACCCGTGCCTTATGCGCCACCACTGGCGCGGAGATCATGAAAATGATCAGCAGTACGAGAAGCACGTCGACGAGCGGGGTGACATTGATGCCCAAAATCGGGGCGGCGTCGTTCCTTGCAGAGAAAGCCATGGTTCTTCCTCCAAACGTTATCGATGTGGGTGTGCCCTGGTGCCGGGCCATAGGGGGATGCCCGGCAGGGCCAGACTAGGTGTCGGATGGGGCTTCCCACAAGACCGCCGTCGGGTTCATGATGGCCGGATCGCCGACGATCGCCGCCATTCCGGTTCGAGCTTGAACCAACCGCACCGTTCGTAGTCCCATGGAGACGTTTTTTCGTGGGAGCGTTACGTTGAGCAGTCAGTCGTCGGGTTCGAAGTGGGTCGCAGGTTTGTTGATCGTGGCGATCCTCGTGGTAGCGGGTATTTTCGTCTGGCGCGAGAAGCAGGCGCGCGATGCCGTCACCGCGCCACCTTTCGCCTCCGCGTCCTCGACGGCATCCGCTCCCGCTACGTCCGTGCACGACGCCGCGCTGCCGGAGCATCCCATCGATCCCGCCCGTGGTTCGACGTCCGCGCTTCCCGCGCTCGATCAGAGCGACGACGAGGTGCTGGCCGGGTTGCTCGCGCTCACCGGCGACGAAGCGTTGAAGTCGCTGCTGAAGTCGGATGCGATCGTGTCGCGGATGGTTTCCACCATCGATGCGTTACCGAAGCAGACTGTCGGTATGAACGTCCTTCCCTTGCGTACGCCGACAGGCCGGTTCCAGGTCGTTTCCGACGACGGCAATTTCGTCGCGTCGAAAAAGAATGCGGATCGCTATGCGACCTACATGTATGTCGCCGACCGTGTGAGCCCGAAGGCCGCTGCCGCCTGGTACAAGCACAACTACCCGTTATTCCAGCAGGCTTATCGTGACCTCGGAACGGGCGGCTATTTCAACGATCGCCTCGTCCAGGTGATCGACCACCTGTTGGCTGCGCCGGAGCCGAAGGGTAATCAGCAGCTGCTTCCGGAGAAGGTGGGGTATGTCTACGCCAATCCCGCGCTGGAGCAGCTGTCGGTCGGGCAGAAGTTCATGATTCGCGTCGGTCCGGAGAATGAGGCGAAGTTGAAAGCGAAGCTGCGGGCGCTGCGTGCTGAAGTGGTCACTGAGAAGGATGGGGCAGGGGATTCGGCAGCTCGGAACTGAGGCGGGTTGAATCGCCAGCGGGCTGGCTCCTACCCGAGCCAGCCCTGCCTGCTCGAGTGGGAGCCAATCCTGTCGGCGATGCCCCTCGATCAGACCTGCCGATCGGTCAAGGCGCCTTCTGCGTCGGATCCCGCACCGGCACGCTGATATTGCAGAGGTCGATCTTCCCCGCCGGGCGCGTATAGAAATCGTCCTTGCGATTGCGCTTGGCCTCGATCACCGCCGAGAACGTCTTGCTGTCGGTACGCAGCACCTGGATCGGCGTGCGCTCGGCTTCGGGAACGTCCGCCGCGAGGCGAACGCTCTTGATCGTCACGCGTTGCCCGGGCTTGTCGTAGAAGCCCATCGGCTCGCCGCCACGCGGGTAGGCGGCCAGCAGATCCATTCCCTTGATGACCTTGCCCGCTACCGCGAGGTTGCGGTCGAGGTTGCGCGGGGCCTGGCCGATGATCGCGTAGAGCGAGCTGCCGTTACCCGTCTCGGCGCCGACGTCGCGTGCGACGCCCACGGTGCCGTAGCAGTGCGTGATCCAGGCCTCACCCTTGTCGCGAGCGACCGGGAAGCCCTCGGAGAAACCGACTTCCGGTGCGTAGACATCGCCATCGGGAAGCTTCGTGAACGGAAACGCCTTGCCGTCCTTGCGGGTGAACTCGGGCGGCAGGGCTTCCTTCGCCGTACCGAGCGATTTGGCCTTCTTCTTGTCGTCGCCGTCGGGATCGCCCCACTGGGTAACGAAGTTGTCCTGAACGCGGATCACCTGGGTGCCGTCGAAATAGCGTTCGCGAATCAGCGTGCGGATGTTCGCGGCATGCAGCGGCGACCAGTCCTGGGCCAGTTCAATGACCACGCGGCCCTGCGGCAGGTCCATGTAGACCAGATTCTCGGGGTCGGGCGTGCGCCATTCCGCCGGGGTGGACTTCGCCAGGAGCTCCTTCGGCGTGGGGGTATGGGCTTTCTTGGCCTCATCGGCAGCCATCGCGGGCAGGGCGATGGTGAGGGCGATGGTGAGGGCGAGCGCGAGGCAGGTACGAGCGAGCATGGGTTCCCCGTCAGTGATTGCTAACGGGGTGAAAGTAGCAGAGCCCGGCGAGTTCCGCTTATCGCCGTCGATATTGCGGAAAAGGGCTTCAGCCCGACAATTCCAACAGGGCCTTCGGCTCCAGATAGGCCTCCAGTCCGAGCACGCCGTACTCCCGTCCCCAGCCCGATTGCTTGAACCCACCGAACGGCGCCTTCGGATCGTGCTTCAGCGAATTGATCGCGACACGACCCGCGTCGATGCGTTCCGCCACGCGGCGTGCGCGTGCCTCATCCGCGGAAAAGACGTATGCCTGCAATCCATACGGCGTGTCATTGGCGATGGCGATTGCATCCTCGTCGCCGTCATACGCGATGATCGAAAGCACCGGTCCGAAGATCTCCTCGCGGGCAATGGCCATATCGTTGCGGACATCGGCAAACACGGTCGGTTTCACCAGCCAGCCACGCTCGTAGCCGTCCGGCCGTCCCTCACCGCCGGCGATCAGGCGCGCACCGTCGGCGATGCCGCGGCGTATATAGTCCTGCACGCGATCCCACTGCTTGCGGCTGACCATGGGTCCGACCGTCGTGGCCGGATCGGACGGATCGCCTGACACGATATCGTCGATTGCCGCTACGACCATTGCTTCAAACTCGGCAAGACGCGCCCGGGGCACCAGCAGACGTGTACCAGCGATACACGCCTGCCCACTGTTGTTGAAACCCGCCATGACGGCGAGCGGCAACGCGACCGCGAAGTCCGCGTCGTCGAGGAAGATCGACGGCGACTTGCCACCGAGTTCCAGCGTGACGCGCTTCAGCGTATCCGCCGCCGCCTGGACGATGCCTTTGCCGACGGCGGTCGAACCGGTGAACGACACCTTGGCGATATCCGGACTGCCGACGATCTCGGCACCGACGGTGTCGCCGCGTCCCGTGACGATGTTGAACACTCCCGCTGGCGCGCCGGCTTCATGCAGCGCTTCGGTGACTATGCGTGTCTGCAGCGCGCTCATCTCGCTGGGTTTGATGACGGCGGTGCAACCTGCGGCGAGCGCAGACGCCAGCTTGCCGCAGATGAAACCCGCATTGCTGTTCCAGGGCGTGATCAGTCCCGCCACACCGACAGCCTGCATGCGCACGGTGGCGCTGCCCATGCGCGGTTCGAAGTCGTACTCCCGGAGCGTCGCAATGACGTCCAGAAAGACGCCGGACGCGTGCCCGGTCATCCAGCGTCCGCGCGATACGGGTGCGCCGTACTCCTCGACGATCGCGGCGAAGAGGTCGTCCTCCCGCGCCACGATCGCGTTATGCATGCGCTGAAGCAGGGCGATGCGCTCCTTGATCGTCGTCCGCGAGAACGCGGGGAAAGCCCGCTTCGCCGCCGCAATGGCCTGCCGGGCGTCTTCGGCATCGGCCAGACGTACCGTCCCGATGACTGCCTCGGTCGCCGGATTGAACAGTTCGAAACGTTCCTCACCGTGGGGAGTGACAAACGCGCCATCGATATAAATGTGGTCGATCGTGTGCATGAGAGGCTTCCGTCGTGGGGACGGTTCCCAGCATGCGCCCGACCCATTAGTCTGATAAGACGGACAACGGTGGATGGGTCATTAAGCGGGAGAGGACAATGCGTACCGGTCTTACGGAATTCGAAGCCGTGCTGGCGGTCGCGCGGCACGGTAGCTTTCGCGCCGCGGCCGGTGAGCTGAATCTCTCCACCTCAGCCCTTAGCCAGTCCGTCGCCTCGCTGGAGGCCCGGCTCGGCACGCGGCTTTTTCACCGGACGACACGCAGTGTCCGGCTGACCGAAGCCGGCGAGCGCTTCGTGACCGATGTGGCCCCCGCCATCGCAAGCCTCGGTGTGGCGATCGAGCGGGCCAGCGACGAGGGCGATGCACCGCGCGGGACGCTGAGGATCAATACGTCTACCGGGGCCGCCCGGCGTGTGATGGCACCGCTGCTGGTGCCCTATCTGACGCGCTATCCCGACGTGCGGCTCGATCTGGTCACCGACGACAGGCTTACCGACATCGTGCGTGATGGGTTCGATGCGGGCTTCCGCACCGCGGACATCGTGCCGGCTGACATGATCGCCGTCCCTTTCGGGGAGCCGATCCGGTTCGCCGTGGTCGGCTCACCCTGCTACCTCGCGGCGAACGGCACGCCGCGCAATCCGTCGGATCTCGCCAGCCACCGCTGCATCCGGGCGCGTATGCGCTCCGGCCATATCTACCACTGGGAATTCGAGCGGCACGGTGAAGCGATCGAGGTCGACGTGCCGGGCGTGCTGACGCTCGACGAGCCGAACCTCATGCTCGAAGCGGCCCGCGCCGGCCTGGGCCTGACTTACCTCACCGAGTTCAACGTGGCGGAAGATCTTGCGTCCGGCAGCCTGGTGAGGGTTCTCGAGGACTGGACCCCGCCGTTCGACCGGCTGTGCCTGTATTACTCCGGCAGGCGCCACGTACCCGGCGCGCTGCGCGCGCTGATCGACCTCATCAGGGAAACCGGCTGAGCGCATGGGCCAGGGGTCACGGCAAACCTTTGCGACGCGGGCGGCATCCTATGCCGCAAGATGTCACGATCCGGACCCCGCATGCACCGTCGCCTCGCCCTGTTTGCCACGCTCCTCTTCGCTGCGGCGGCCGCCCATGCCGAGGTGACGATCGACGGTCATATCGACCCTGCCGAATGGGCGGGGGCGAAGCGGATCACGGATTTCCGCGACACCCAGCCGATGAACGGCAAGCCGGGTAGCCAGCCGACCGAAGCCTGGGTGATGTCGACGCCCAAAGGACTGGCCGTGGCGATCCGGGTCACCCAGTCCGCCGATATCCCACGCTCGCGCCAACAGACCCGGCGCGACGAGGATGCGATGGTCGATCGCGTCAATGTCATGGTCGACTTCGACGCGGACGGCCGTGTCGGTTACGACTTCGAGGTGCGGTCGCAGGGCGGCGTGGCCGACGAGGTGATCACCAACGAATCCGATTTTAGTTACGACTGGGACGGACGCTGGGATCACGCGGTCAGTGAGGACGCGGACGGTTATTCGGTGGAGATCCTCATCCCCTGGTACATCGCGCCGATGCGCAAGGCGAGCGGCGATACGCGCACGATCGGTCTGTATGTCGACCGTGTGATCGCCGCCACGGGAGAGCGCATGGCATGGCCGGCGATCGCGTTCGATCGCGGCAGGTTTCTCTCGAGTTTTCAGCGCATCGAGGTGCCGGCATATTCGCAGTCGCTGTTCGCCATCACGCCTTACGTGGTCGGCAAGGTGGATCGCGCGCACGGCGGCACGTCGTTCGAGCAGGGCGCGGACATCCTCTGGAAACCCAATGGCCAGACGCAGCTCACGGCCACGATCAACCCCGATTTCGGCCAGGTCGAGAGCGACGACCTGGTGGTCAACTTCTCGCCCGAAGAAACCTTCTTCACCGACAAACGGCCGTTCTTCACCGAGAACCAGGGCATATTCGACTTCAGCCTGCTCGACGACTATTCGCAGTTGGTCTACACGCGCCGGGTGGGTGGTGCGGCGGATGACGGTAACGGTGCGGCCGATATTTCCACGGCGGTGAAAGTGAACGGCAGCGTGGGTTCGACCAGTTACGGCATCCTCGCCGCGCAGGAAAAAGGCGACGCGGGCCGCACGTTCGGTGCTTTCCGTCTGTTGCAGAATGCCGGTACCCAGTCATTCGGTCTGCTCGCCACGCGGGTCAACCACCCGTATCTCGACCGCGACGCCAACGTGCTTGGCCTGGATCATCGCTGGCAGCCGAACGAGCGTTTCACCATCACCAGCAACGTGGTCGGCAGCAAGATCGACCAGCCGCGCAACAACAGCGACGGCGTGGGCGCGACCAGTATCGCGTTCTGGGAAATGAACGATGTCTGGAGCCAGCAGTGGCTGGGTATGTACTTCGGCAAGCGACTGGACATCGACGACTTCGGCTACCTGCCACGCAGCGACATGGAGTATCTGCATTGGGAAGTAAGGCAGCGTCAGGCCAATCTGCCGGCCGACTCGGCCTATGCCTCGCATCTGTGGCGGTATCGCATCTCCGAGCAGAAAAACACCGAGGGCGTGGTCGTGCGGCAGCGTCTTCGCATTCAGCGCAACAGCCAGCGTCGCGATGGCGGCGACGAACTGTGGCGGCTCGATGCCTTTACGGCCGCGTATGACGACCTGCTTACCCGCGGTGGCAACAACCAGCACACGCCGCCGACCGCGAAGCTGACCTACGATCGCACCCGCCCGCGCATCGGCCGGTGGGCGTGGGAAGCGGAGGGCTTCGTCAGCGGCAACCAGCTCACCGGCTATCATAGGCTGGGCTACTACTTCAAGTTCACGCCGACGTACTTCGTCACCGATGCGTTCAGCGTCTTCGCTGGCGCGAGTTACGAATGGGACCCGAACTGGCTGATCTGGCAACACGACAACCTCGTCGGCGCGTATGACGGCCGTACCGTCGGCCTCGACAGCGGCCTCAACTGGAATCTCGGTAACAAGCAGGAGCTCCGCGTCAAACTGCAGACCCTGGCGGTGGGCGCCAAGCTTCGTCGTCGCCTGGAGATCACGCCCACCGGCGCGGCGGTCGACAGCGATGAACCGGTCGACGGTCTCGGCGTGGCCAACCTCGGCTTCCAGATCCGCTATCGCTACGAGATCGCGCCGCTGTCGAACCTCTACGTCGTCTATAACCGCGGCGGCTACGCCGAGGATACGGATGACGAACTCGACGGGCAGTTTCGTCGTGGTTTCGGCCTCAAGGACGTTGAGGAAGGGCTGATCAAGGTGGCTTACCGCCTCGAGTTCTGAGCCTCGCCTTCACATGGGTTGTGGCCTCCTCCGGCTATGCCACGACACACGACCCCATCCGAGTCACTCAATCCCGTGCCCGGCCGGACCATCGGCGAGCACGGTATCGTCGGGAACCTCGATACCACCGCGCTGGTCGCCAGCGACGGCACCATCGACTTCATGTGCTGGCCGCATATGGACAGTCCCACCGTGTTCGCCGGACTGCTCGATCCGGAGAAGGGTGGCGAGTTCACCGTGACACCCGACCTTCCCGATGCGCGCACGATTCAGCTCTACGTTCCGGAAACGAACATCCTGATCACGCGCTGGATGGCGGAAGCGGGAAGCGTCGAGCTTACGGATTTCATGCCGCACCCGGACACGCAGCCGCGCGTGGCCAATTGCCTCCTGCGATGCATTCGCGTGCCTCGGGGCAAGGTGGCGATCCGTGTGCGCTGCCGGCCGCGCCTTGCGTATGCGAGGCATGTTCCGGAGGTCTCGGAATACGGTGATTCGGTGGTATTTCACGATGGGCCTCAGTCGCTGCGCCTCGCCGCGAGCGTGCCGCTTCTGATCGAAGAGGGCGAGGGCGCCGTGCACGCCGAGTTCGAGCTGAACCCCGGCGAAGAAGTCTGGTTCATGCTGGGCGACGAAGCCCATGACCCCTACGATGAAGCCGAGTGCCGCGCCGCCTTCGACAGCACGGCGGAGGCCTGGCGCCGATGGACGCGTCGCTCGACGTATCGTGGCCGCTGGCGCGAGCGCGTCGACCGTTCAGCGCTGGTGCTCAAGTTGCTGACGTCGCACCGGCATGGTTCCGTTGCCGCCGCGGCCACGTTCGGCCTGCCGGAAGCCACCGGCGCCGGGCGCAACTGGGACTACCGCGCGACGTGGATACGCGACGCGTCTTTCACCGTGTACGCCTTCATGCGCCTCGGCTACATCGACGAGGCCGAGCACTTCCGCCGCTGGATGGAAGCGCGGCTGGCCGATCTGGATCGGCATTCGGCGTTGCGCATCATGTATGCCATCAACGGCGAGGAAGCCGAGGACGAGGACGTGCTCGACCACCTCGCAGGGTATGCGGGGTCGCAACCGGTGCGCATCGGCAACGCCGCGCGCACGCAGACCCAGCTGGATATCTTCGGCGAGCTGATGGACAGCCTCTATCTGGCCAACAAGTACGGCCGCGCCATCAGTCGTACCGGCTGGCTGCACGTCGTCAGCATGGTCGACCATGTCAGCCGTCACTGGAAGGATACCGACGAAGGTATCTGGGAAATACGGGGCGGAAAGCAGCATTTCCTGCACTCGCGGCTGATGTGCTGGGTGGCGCTGGATCGCGCGGTGCGCCTTGCCGGTAAACGTTCGCTGCCGGGTCCCATCGTCGAATGGGCGACGGAGCGGGACCGGATCGCCGAGGATATCTGGAACAATTTCCGGCATCCCGAGCATGGCTACTTCGTGCAGACCAAGGGCGGTACGGATCTCGATGCCGCGCTCCTGATGATGCCGCTGGTCCGCTTTGTCTCGGCGACCGATCCGGTGTGGCTGGCGACGCTGGATGCGATTCGCGACCAGCTGACCGACGATGGCCTGGTCTTCCGCTATCGCAATGCCGACGGCCTTGAAGGGGGAGAAGGCGCGTTCACGACGTGCACCTTCTGGTACGTCGAGTGCCTCGCACGTGCCGGCCGTCTGCACGAAGCGCGCGAGGTCATGGCGCGCGGGGTGCTGTATTCGAACCACCTCGGACTGTTCTCGGAAGAACTGAGCCTCCGGGCGGAGCAGCTGGGCAATTTTCCTCAGGCGCTCACGCATCTGGCTTTCATCAGCGCGGCGTATTATCTCGACCGCCAGCTGACCGATCCGGACGGCCAGGTCTGGCAGCCCTAGACCAGCTGCAGATCCCGGGGCTTCGCACCGGGGAAGACCCGTGCGAGGTCGGTATCGGATAAGGCGTACATGCGACGCAGCATGCCGCCGAGTACGTCTCGATAATTGTTGAGCACCGGGTAGTCGCGATTCTGCAGAAGGCTCTGCGCGTTGACCGCTACCTGCTGGCCCGCGATCCGCCCACCGTGCACCTTCCCGCCAAGCACCCAGTACGTCGTACCGTGACCGTGATCGGTGCCCTTGTTGCCGTTCTCGCGAAACGTGCGGCCGAACTCCGACACGACCACCACGACGGTGTTGTTCCATTCCGCCTCGCCCAGTCCTTCGGCGAATGCCGCCAGACCCTGGCCCAGGTTGTCGAGGTTGTTGGCGAGCTGGCCATCCGCGCCGCCCTGGTTGACATGCGTGTCCCAGCCGCCGACATCGACGAAGCCGAGTCGGTAGCGGTCACGCATCAGCGTGGCCATTCGCTGGCCCTGCTGCGCGAAACCGCGTGCGTTCACGGCGCCCCGGCTCGCCGCGACCATCTCCGATTGCAGGTCCTGGGCCACCTGCTGGCGCAGCTGCAGCCCGTCCGTCGCGGCGGCCTGCAGAGGTGTGCCCTGATACATGCCGGCGAGGATCTTCGACTGCCTGTCGTCGAACACCGCCTTGCTGTCGCCCTTCAGCGAGATGTTTGGCACGTCGCCCGCGCCGCGGAACGACAGGGGCAGGGCATCAGTGAACGCGATGGGCGGTATGCCGCGCAGGACGGACGAGAGCCGGCCCATGAATCCGGAGCCGTAGTCCCGGGCGTCGCCCGATTCGCCGGATTCGATGTTGTCCTGCGTTTCAAAGTGGCTTCGCGAAAGATCGTCGGTGCCGGCGAACGGAATGAACGCCAGCTGGCGCTGGTCCCACAGCGGTCCCATGCTCTGCGCGACAGCGGGTGCGAGGCCCCAGTTCGCGTCCAGGGCACGCACCGACTTCGGATCGCCCGCCGTGGGTCGTGCCAGCGCGATGGTCGCGCGCGACTCGTAGTAAAAGTCGCTGGAATACGGCACGAGAAGGTTGTTGGCGTCGTACCCGCCGCGTAGAAACACAATCAGAAAGCGTGGTGAACTGGCCGGAGCCGCGAAAACCTTGCCGCCCAGCGTAAGCGCGGGCGCGGTGGCGGCGAGAGCGAGCAGGAACTGGCGGCGATCCATGGGAGGCCTCAGCGGTAGTTGAAGTCGGGGGAGGAGAGCAGGAAGGTATTCCACTCCTGTTGCGAGGTGGCCTGGGCCAGCGCGTCGCGTGTCTTCTGACCGAGCCACGGCTCGATCGTTGCGTAGTACGTCGGCGTCGTCAGCTGGGGGAAGCCACCGCGCTGCACCTTGCCATCCTCGTCGACATCGAACAAATGGTTGGCGCCACTGCCGATCGAACGCGCGATCTCGAAACGCTTCGCCAGCTGACCGGAACTGGACCATTCGGAGTCCGAGGTTGGCCAGCCATCGGGGGTGATGCGGCCGAACGGTGCCTGGCCCAGCTGGTTGATCCAGTTCACCAGCGGGCGCGGATTGGCCACCGGTTTTCCGTCATAGGCGAGACGCATCGTGGAGACGAGGAACTGTGTGGGGTCCTTGTAGCGTTCGCCCAGCGACGCGTTGAACTCCTTCGACTCGAGCATGGTTTTCATCACCGCGGCGATGTCGCCATCGGTATGGCTGAACGTCTTCGCCATGGCCTTGACCAGCGCCGGCGGCGGGTCGTCGGCGACGAAATATCTGGCCAGCTTCGTTGATACAAAGGTCGCGCAGGCCGGCTGGCTGACGATCAGGTCCACGGCTCTCTCCACTTCGTCGAAACCCCCGCCCGCTATGTTCCTGCCGAGCAGCTTCTGGTCGCTGAAGTCGTGTCGGTTCGGATTGAATTCGAACACGCCGTCCTGGACGTAATACCGCTGCAGGTCCTGCTTTATCTTGCGCGGCTGTCCGTCGAAATTGACACCCACGCCGGTCAGGACGCGGGCGAGGTTCTGTACGTCGTCCTGCGTGTATCCCGAACCCACACCCAGGGTATGCAGCTCCATCAGCTCGCGCGCGTAGTTCTCGTTGATCTTGTCGCGTGCGTTCTGCGCGTTGTCCAGGTATTCGAGCATCGCCGGGCTCTTGAGCGTGGCGATGACCAGATCGCGGAACTTGCCCAGCGCATGCGGACGGATCGTGTCCTGTTCATAACTGGCCACCAGCCAGCGCACGCGTCCCTTATTCTGGAACACGCTGAAATGGTTCATCCAGAACCACACGAGCTGCTCACGCAGCTGGTTTTCGTCATAGACCGCACGCAGCAACTCGGCGGCCTGGGCCTGCTGGGCGTACTGGTTACCCTGCTTCTGGAGCGCTTTCCTGGCGGTCTCCTTCGCATCGCCATCGGGCAGGTCCTTGATATCGCGATACTGATCGCGAACCTGCGCCAGCAGCGCGGGGGCAGGGGTTTTCATGACGTCGAATGAGGCGATCTGCGCCGCGATGGCGGGCGGCAGACTATCGGCCTTCGGATGTAGTTGTTCGTCGAGGAAGCGGCGTCTGCCGACATTGCGAAAGTGCGCCACCGTCGCGGAATCCACGCCGAAGGTCACCCGGTTCAGCCAGGCGACATCGTCCTTCGAAAGCGTGTCGTCACGTGCCATGGCAGGCAGCGTGACGAGAGCGAGCAGGGCGGCCGCGGCCATGGATCGCATGAAACCTCCGTTCTCGGTGCGCATGTCACCTTAAACGGGGAGCCTTTCATGGGGTTTACGCATGAACGTCGCGGTGTCGTGCAACGTTCATGTTCGTGATTCAGATCTCGCTTTCGTCCGGACCGATGAACTCGATGGCCGCTTCGCGGGTTCCCGCGGTTTCTTCGGCGATCTCACGCACGCGCTCACCGACCTTCTCATTGGGCACTTCCACTTCCAGGGTGAAGGTGCGCGAGCCGACGTCGTCGGACAACTCGCTGGAGCTGGAATCATCGCGGACGCCCATCATCAGGTCGTCGATTTCCTCGACGCGCTCGACGCGGTCGACGCCATGGATGGCGTTCATCACGTCGTCGAAGATGTCGCGGTCGCCGGTAATGCGAAGCTGGATACGGGGCATGAGAGTCTCCTTTTCGATAAGGTCCGATGCTGCGGTGAGGCATGTATGCCCGAAGTGTACGGCGGGCTACCATGGGCGTTTTCCGCGGCGCCTCGCCCATGACCAAGACCTACGACCAGGCCTATTTCGACAAGTGGTACCGCAGCGCGGAGCACGCCGTGCGCTCGCCGGCCGAGCTCACGCGCAAGGTGTCGATGGTGCTGGGGCAGGCGGAGTTCTACCTGGGGCGGCCGGTACGCAACGTCCTCGACGTCGGATGCGGCGAGGCCCCCTGGCGGGCGGTCCTGCGGCGCCTGCGTCCAGGCATCGAGTACCGGGGGCTGGAGGCCAGCGAATACGCCGTGGCCCGTTATGGCCGGACCCGCAATATCGGGCTGGCGCGATTCGGCCAGCTTGCCGAGTTGCGCTTCGACACGCGTTTCGACCTGATCGTCTGCACCGACGTGCTGCACTACCTGAAGCCCGCCGAGATCCGCGCGGGGCTGACCGGCATCGGTGAGATGGCCGAAGGGCTCGTCTTCCTCGAGGTCTATACCCGCGAGGACGATCCCGGCGGTGACCGGGTCGGCTTCCATGGGCGTCCCGCCCGCTTCTACCGGGACGCGTTCAACGAGGTCGGGCTGATTCCGGTCGGCTCGCAGTGCTACGCCAGCCCGCGTCTGGCCCGGCACGTGGCGGCTCTGGAGACGCTTTAACTACCGGTCGAGGCCGAAAACCAGGCCATGACGGCCAGCCCGTTGTTGGCCGCATGCGCGATATAGGACGGCCAGATCGAGCCGCTGCGCACGCGCAGCCACGCACAGAAAATGCCCACCAGCACGAGGTTGGGCACGGCATACCAGAGCCAGCCCAGGTCGGGCAGGTGCACGGCGCCGAAGAGGATACCGGAGATGCCGATAGCCCAGCCGTCGCCTGTCAGGTGGCGCAGCCGGGCAAGCAATGCGCCACGGAACAGCACTTCCTCGACCAGAGGGCCGACAAGGACCGCGACGGGAACGAGGGCGACGCGCATGCCGAAGTGCGCCTTGTCCGCTATCTCGGAAACGGTCTGCGAGACGGCATGATCGCCTGCCAGCCACTGGGTGAGCAGCCCGCCCAGCAGCGGCGCGACGAGGCCCAGTACGGTGCCCGCGGCGATAAAGCGCCCGGCCGGCTCGGTGAAGCCCAGCCCGAGTACACCGCCTGATCGCGTGAGGCTGCCCCAGCGGCGTACCACCACATGAATCGTTAGCCAGGCGGAGGCGACGACGGTGAGCATCACCACCACGATGATCCGGTCGGGAGCGTCGGGGACGCCGTCCGGGAACCAGCGGGCCAGGGCATCGGACAGCAGCTTGAAGCCCATCCCGAAGCCCAGCTGCAGGATGAAATAACCGAGGATCGTGAGAACCGCCTCAAGCAGGCCGGGGGCCTGGGCGGGACTGGCGGGAAGGGCGGCCGGGGCGGCGGACGAGGGGGAGTCGTGAGGCATGCGGCACCCTAGCGGACGCCCCGCGACAAAAGCAACGGCGCTTCCGGCACAGACCGTCACGTGGCACCTGTATAGTGTTTCGTCCCTAAAGGAGGAAAACTGGCGCCTCGACGCGCCGTCCCATGTTCGCATTCGACTGGCTTGCCGACCCTTCGGCCTGGGCGGGTCTTCTCACGTTGATCGTGCTGGAGATCGTGCTCGGTATCGACAACCTCGTCTTTGTCGCGATCCTCGCCGACAAACTGCCCGCCCGCCAGCGCGACCACGCGCGGCTGTTGGGTCTTGGCCTCGCGCTGGTGATGCGCCTGTGCCTGCTCGCCGCCATGTCCTGGCTGGTGACGCTGACGACACCCCTCTTCAACTGGAACGGCTTCGGCCTGTCCTGGCGCGATCTGATCCTGGTGATCGGCGGCGCCTTCCTGTTGTTCAAGGCCACGCTGGAGCTGCACGAGCGGCTCGAGGCCGACGACGACGATGGTGGCAAGGCCGGCCGCCGGGCGAGCTTCTGGCTGGTCGTGGCGCAGATCGTCATCCTCGACGCCGTGTTCTCACTGGATTCCGTCATCACCGCCGTCGGCATGGTCGACCATCTGTCGATCATGATGGTCGGTGTGGTCATCGCCATGGCCCTGATGATCACCGCCAGCAAGCCGCTGACCACCTTCGTCAACGCGCGTCCGACGGTGGTGATCCTGTGCCTGTCCTTCCTGTTGATGATCGGTTTCAGCCTGATCGCGGAAGGTTTCGGCTTCCACATCCCCAAGGGTTACCTGTACGCCGCGATCGGCTTCTCGATCATGATCGAGGTGTTCAACCAGACGATGCGGCGTAATCGTCATCGTTCCCTCCTGGTCGGCGGGCGCGCGATGCGCGACCGTACCGCCAAGGCGGTCCTGCGCCTGCTCGGGGGTCGGTCGGACGAGGAGGGCGAGAACGGCAAGCACGAGGCGCGCACGGAGGCGTCCGAGGCGGCGGTGTTCGGTCAGGACGAACTGGAAATGGTCCAGGGGGTACTCGACCTGTCCCAGCGACCGGTGCGTTCGATCATGACGCCGCGCACCGAGATCGTCTGGGTCGACCCGGGCGAAGACCTGACGACACTGCTCACCGAGGCGCGCGAGTCCGCGCACCACTGGATGCTGGTGGCGGAGGGCGATCTCGACCAGCTCGTGGGCGTGGTTTCCTCCCGCGACCTGCTGGCCAGCCTGGCCGATCACGGGCGACTGGAGACGGCGCAGTTCGTCCGCAAGCCGATCACGGTGCTGGAATCGCTGAGCGTGCTCCGCCTGATCGACGAGTTCCGTCGCGCGCCGCTCCAGATGGCGCTGGTCGTCGATGAGTACGGCAGCATCCTCGGCCTCGTGACCCCGGCCGACGTCCTCGAGGTGATCGCCGGTGAATTCCCGGACGAGACCCGCGAGGGCGATCCTTCCGCGGTGAGCGAGCCGGACGGGGCGTGGCTGCTCGATGCCAGTCTCGACGTGCGTCGGGTCGAGCACCTGCTCAGCCATCGCTTGCCGGGCTCGGCCGACGGCAACTTCTCCACGCTGGCCGGCTTCGTGCTGTCGCAGCTGGGCCGCCTGCCGGCCGCCGGCGACCGCTTCGAGGTCGACGGCTTCGAGTTCGAGGTGACCGCGATGGAAGGTGCCCGCATCCAGCGCGTCCGGGTGCTGGCGCTGGCGCGGGACGACGAAGACTGAGCAGCGCGTCCGGGGACGGATCGTCCCTTCCCGGATTTGCCGTTTATGCGCCCGTCGTATCGTCCACCGGCGGCGACGCGTTGTTTTCCATGATCGCCATGCCCATGCCACCGGCCGCCATCAGCATCAGCGCGGCCCAGGCGACCATCGAGACCAGGTAACCCGGACCGCGGCGCGAGGCATCGCGTACGTAAGCCAGCGCATACCACACACGCCCCGCGAGCCAGACCAGGCCGGCGATGCCCGCCCACAGCGGATCGACGTACTGGGCGGCAAGCCACAGCGCCGGGATGAACATCACGGCGTTCTCGAGCGTGTTCATCTGGACCCGCCAGGCCCGCTCGAACGCCGGGTCGCCGGAGATGGACGGCGCCTTGATGCCATAGCGTTCACGCGCACGGCCTACCATCCATACCGTATAGAACATCAGTAGCAGGGTGAGCAGGGTGACGACGGCAGGAAGCTGGCTTGTCATGAAGCGATCCGGGGACTGAATAACCCGCAAGTTTACCGGCAATGGTCCATGCGATCATGCCGACCGCGTCTCGCTGGAGACGCTTTCAACCGAGGAGATGCCCATGCTCTGGCAAAAAGGCCGTAGAAGCGACAACGTGGAAGACGCCGGCCAGGGCAGTGGTGGCGGTGGAGGTGGCTTCGGAGGCCGCGGCCTGGGTATCGGCGGCATCATCATCCTGGCCATCATCGGCATGGTGTTCTTCAAGGATCCGACGGCCTTGCTTGGCGGCCAGGGCGACCCGGGGACGACGTCGCAGCAGCAGACCCGCCAGGAACCGGCCCGTCAGGTGGGCGACCAAGCCGCGGCCAATGACCCGCAGGTGGACTTCGTCCGCGCCATTCTGGGCGAGACCGAGGACACCTGGGGCGAGGTTTTCGCCGCCAACGGTCAGCAGTACGAGCGGCCGAAGCTGGTGCTGTTCCGCGATGGCGTGCGCACGGCCTGCGGTTCGGCGTCATCGGCGGTGGGACCGTTCTATTGCCCCGGTGACCATAAGGTCTATCTGGATCTCGGGTTCTTCCAGACGATGCAGCAGCGCTTTCATTCGGCCGGCGACTTCGCCCGGGCCTATGTCATCGCGCACGAAGTCGGCCACCACGTGCAGAACCTCGTGGGCGTGTTCGACAAGGTCAGCGACGCACGCCGCCGCGGTGCCGCCATGGAAGGGGCCAACGGCCTGTCCGTTCGTCAGGAGCTGCAGGCCGACTGCTTCGCCGGTGTCTGGGCGAACCGGTCCAACCAGCGTCAGCAGTGGCTGCAGCCGGGCGATGTGGAGTCGGCGATCAACGCGGCCTCGGCCATCGGTGACGACACCTTGCAGGAACAGTCGCAGGGGCGCGTTGTGCCCGATTCGTTCACGCACGGCACCTCGGCGCAGCGTGTGAAGTGGTTCAGGACGGGCCTCGAATCCGGTGACATCGGCAAGTGCAACACCTTCTCCGGAACGATCTGACCGTCCTCACATGACGCACCCCTGTCTTCTCTGCGGCGCCTGCTGCGCGACCTTCCGCGTGGCCTTCCATTGGATGGAAACCGATCTCGCCGGCGGCATCGTGCCGTCGGCGCTGACCGAGCATCTCGATCCGCACCGGGTGAACATGCACGGCACGAACGCGTACGAGCCGCGCTGCAAATCGCTCGTGGGTGAGGTCGGCATTGCCGCGCATTGCGGTGTATACGAAGTTCGCCCCTCGCCATGCCACGACCTGCAGCCGGCGTGGGAAAACGGACAGCCCAGTCCGCAATGCGACAAGGCACGGGTGAAGCACGGGATGTCGCCTTTGACGCCCGCGGACTTCGGGCACTGAACGATTCGCTGAAGCAGTCGCTGGAGCAGTCGCTGGAGAAGCACCATAAAAAAGGCCCCGTCTCCGGGGCCTTTTTTCATTCATCAGAAATCGCGCTTCTTCCGCGGCGGCTTACCGCCGCTGGGCCGGTTGCCCTGCGGACGGAAGTTGCCACCGCGCGGCGGCGGACGCGAAGCGCCACCGGCGCCGGCACCGCTCTGCGGGGTTTCCTTGCCGTCCCACTCGGCGATCTTCAGCTGCTGCTGGGCGACCCACACCTTCTTGAGGTGCGTGAAGGTCTCGGCCGGCATGCCGTCCGGGAGGTCGATCAGGCTGTAGTCGTCACGGATGCTGACGCGGCCGATGAACCTGGCCTCGACACCGCCTTCGTTGGCGATGGCGCCGACGATGTTGCCCGGCTTCACGCCGTGCTCGTGGCCCACTTCGATGCGGTACGTACGCTTGCCGGCTTCCGTGGTATGCGGGCGCGGCTGGCGCATGCCTTCGCGGACCGGGCGACGGTCGCTGAAGTCGCCGCCGTCGCGGGACGGACGGTCGTCGCGCGAGGGGCGCTCACGATCGAAGTCGCGGGGCGGGCGCTCGGTGTACTCGCGTTTGGCGGGCGGCTCGAGCAGCAGCGGCTGGTCGCCCTGGGCGATCTTGGCCAGCGCGGCGGCGATCTCGATCGCCGGCACGTTGTGCTCCTGCTCGTATTTTTCTACGAGCTGCTGGAACAGGCCGAGGTCGCCGGTGGCCAGCGTGTCGGAGATCTTCTGGTTGAACTTGTTGACGCGCGTGTCGTTGACCGCCTCGATGGTCGGAAGCTGCATCTGCTCGATCGGCTGGCGCGTGGCGCGCTCGATCTGGCGGAGCAGGTTCTTCTCACGGGGGGTGACGAACAGGATCGCCTCGCCGCTGCGACCGGCACGGCCGGTACGGCCGATGCGGTGCACGTACGACTCGGTGTCGTGCGGGATGTCGTAGTTCAGCACGTGGCTGATGCGTTCGACGTCGAGACCGCGCGCCGCGACGTCGGTCGCGATCAGGATGTCGAGCTTGCCGGTCTTGAGCTGGTCGATCACGCGCTCACGCTGGGCCTGCGCGATATCGCCGTTGATCGCCGCCGCGGCGAAGCCACGCGCCTGCAGCTTGCTGGCGAGTTCTTCGGTGGCCGACTTGGTGCGGGTGAACACGATCATGGCGTCGAAGCTTTCGGCTTCGAGGATGCGGGTGAGCGCATCCAGCTTGTGCACGCCGCTGACCCACCAGTAACGCTGGCGGATGTTGGCCGCGGTGGTGGTCTTGTTCTTGATCGTAACTTCGACCGGGTCCTTCAGGTAGGTCTGCGCGATGCGGCGGATGGGCGCCGGCATGGTCGCGGAGAACAGGGCGACCTGACGGCCCTCCGGGGTCGCCTGGAGCAGCTTCTCGACGTCGTCGATGAAGCCCATGCGGAGCATTTCGTCCGCTTCGTCCAGCACGAGGAAGCGCAGCGCGGAAAGATCCAGCGTGCCCTTGTCGAGATGGTCGATGACGCGGCCGGGGGTGCCGACGACGATCTGGGCACCGCGCTTCAGACCCTGCAGCTGCGGCCCGTAGCTCTGGCCGCCGTAGATCGGCAGGACCTGGAAGCCAGGCAGGTAGGTGGCGTACTTCTGGAACGCCTCGGCCACCTGGATGGCCAGCTCGCGCGTGGGCGCGAGCACCAGCGCCTGCGGCTTGTTGCCCGCACGCAGGTCGATGCGCGACAGCACCGGCAGCGCGAACGCCGCGGTCTTGCCGGTACCGGTCTGGGCCTGGCCGATGACATCGCGGCCTTCGAGCAGGGCCGGGATGGTCGCGGCCTGGATGGGGGAGGGGGTTTCATAGCCCACCTCGGTCAGGGCGCGCACGACGTTAGCGTCGAGCGCGAGCGCGCTGAAGCCGGGCGATGCCGGAGCGTTGTCTGTTTCAGGGGATGACATGGCGACCTCGAAGAGGGGGCGCGACGGCGACATTCGCGCGCCGGCAGTAGCGTTATTGTAGCAGCGATGTGCGCTGTTCGTTGTGGTATGTGGCCACTTGTCACGCCGGCGTTACACTTCCCGGTCAGTTTTCGGATAGGAGAGATGCATGTCGGCGATCGAAACGGTGTCGGAGCAGCGCTGCTTCGGTGGATTGCAGGGCTTCTATTCGCATGAATCCGAGGCGTGCGGCGGCCCCATGCGCTTTGCGGTGTATCTGCCGCCGGCTGCCGAAAACGGGCCGGTGCCGGTGGTCTGTTTTCTTGCCGGGCTCACGTGCACGGCCGAAACCTTCACGATCAAGGCCGGTGCCCAGCGCATCGCCGCGGAACTCGGCCTCGCGCTGGTCATGCCCGATACCAGTCCGCGCGATACCGGCATCGCCGGCGCCACCGGCGACTGGGAATTCGGCGAAGGCGCGGGCTTCTATCTCGATGCGACGGAGGCGCCCTGGTCGTCCCGCTTCCGCATGTACACCTATGTCGTGGACGAACTGCCGCGACTTCTGGCGGAACGATTCGCATTCGACATGGGCAGGCAAGGCATCTTCGGTCATTCCATGGGCGGTCACGGCGCGCTGACCATCGCGCTGCGCAATCCGGGCCGTTATCGCTCGGTTTCCGCATTCGCTCCGATCGTCGCCCCGGGCTCCGTGCCCTGGGGTGAGAAGGCGTTTCCTCGCTACCTCGGCGCCGACCGCAAGGCCTGGGCGAAGCACGATGCCACCGAACTGGTCGCCGCCGGCGCGCGCTTCGACGGTACGATCCTCATCGATCAGGGCGAAGCCGATGGTTTCCTCGTCAGTCAGCTCCAGCCGCAGCGCTTCGAAGCCGCCTGCGAAGAGGCCGGTCAGAAACTGAAGCTGCGCATGCAGCCGGGTTACGACCACAGCTACTACTTCATCCAGAGCTTCGTCGAAGACCACCTCCGTCACCACGCGAAAGCACTGACCGCATGAGCGAGCCGATCCGCATGCGCACGTCGCGTACGGTGATCCGCCTGCTCGATGTCGAGGAGGCTGACGTGTTGCGACGCTACCGGACCGAGAACCGCGAGCACCTGGCTCCCTGGGAGCCTCTGCGCACGGAGACGCATTACACGCTCGACGGATGCCGGCTGGCGATCGAAGCCGGGCTGGAAGCGGCCCGTGCCGACCGCGGTTATCCCTTCGCGGTACTGACCCCGGATGGCGCGGAGATGATCGCGAGTTTCACGTTCGCGAACGTCGTCCGTGGCGTGTTTCAGGCGTGTCACCTGGGGTATGGCATCGCCCGGCGCCACGAGGGGCAGGGCCTGATGTTCGAAGCACTGGATGCGGCTATCCGCTATGCGTTTGGCCCTCTGGACTTCCATCGGGTGATGGCCAACCACATGCCGCGCAACGAGCGAAGCGGACGCCTTCTGCAGCGCCTGGGTTTCGAGAAAGAGGGTTATGCGAAGCGTTACCTGAAGATCGATGGCCTGTGGGAAGACCATGTCCTGACCGCGAAGGTCAGGGCGCAGGGATAAGCAGGACCGGCTGTCCGGCCAGGCTTATCCCCGCGCGACCGGTCAGGCCTTGTTGGTCGCCGGACGGCCACCGCGGCCCTGACGGCGACGCTTGTGGCTGCCGGTGTTCTCACCGGTGCCGGCAGCCGAATGACCATGCGGACGATGCGACGGCGGACGACCGCCACCGTTGCCACCACCCGTACCACCGCCGCCCTGACGTGCCTGGCCGTTGCCGGCCGGGCGGCCGCCACCGTTGCCGCCGCTCTGCGCACGCGGCTGGCGCTGCTGGCCGCCACCCTGCTTCGGACGCGGCGCACCGGCGTCGAGGCGAAGCGGGGTGCTCGGCTCGAAGCCGGCGATGTTGGCGATCTCGAGGTCCGTCTTGAGCAGGCGGCCGATATCGCGCAGCAGGCCCGACTCATCGTGGCTGACCAGCGAGATGGCTTCGCCCGTCGCGCCGGCGCGGCCGGTACGGCCGATGCGGTGCACGTAATCCTCGGCGACCATGGGCAGGTCGAAGTTGATCACGACCGGCAACTGATCGATGTCGATACCGCGGGCGGCGATGTCCGTCGCGACCAGCACCGTGATGCGGTTGGTCTTGAAGTCGGACAGGGCGCGGGTGCGGGCATTCTGGCTCTTGTTGCCGTGGATCGCGGCGGACTTGATGCCGAACTGCTCCAGGTGACGGACCAGCTTGTCGGCGCCATGCTTGGTGCGGCTGAAGACCAGCGTCTGGCGACGGCTGTCCTGCGAGAGGATGTGCAGCAGCAGGTCGCGCTTCTTCGCGGCGTCGACCGGGTGCACACGGTGCGTGACCGTGTTGGCGACGGTATTGGCCGGAGCGGTCGAAATCTCGCGCGGGCTGCGCATGAACTGCTGGGCGAGCGCCTTGATCTCCGGCGCGAAGGTGGCCGAGAACAGCAGCGTCTGACGCTCCTTCGGCACGGCGGCGAGGATGCGCTTGAGCGCCGGCAGGAAGCCCATGTCGAGCATGCGGTCGGCTTCGTCGAGCACCAGCACGTCGACCTTGGACAGGTTCACCGAGCGCTGCTGCATGTGGTCGATCAGGCGGCCGGGCGTTGCCACGACAATGTCGACGCCGCGACGCAGGGCGTGCAGCTGGTTGCCCATGCCGACGCCGCCGAAGATGACGGTGCTGGAGAGCGGAAGATATTTGCCGTAGTCACGCAGGTTGTCCTGCACCTGGGCGGCCAGCTCGCGGGTCGGGGTGAGGATCAGCGCGCGGATCGGGCGCGCCTTCTCGCCACGCACTTCGTTGGCGATGCGCTGCAGAAGCGGCAGAGCGAATGCGGCGGTCTTGCCGGTACCCGTCTGGGCGGCGGCCATGAGGTCGTGGCCAGCGATGACCTGGGGAATGGCGGCCGCCTGGATCGGCGTCGGCTTCTCGTAGCCGGCTTCGGAAAGGGCACGCAGCAACGCGGGCGCGAGGCCCAGCGAATCGAAAGACATGGGATGGAGCTCCTGCTTGACTCGAGCGTTCCCTGGAACCGCGCTGCGAGTTATGGATTGGCGGCCGCTAACCATGACGAAGACAGCAGGCTGGCCGGTGTCGAGCGCGCTTCCGGGGGTGGGGGAACGGGCGGGAGAATCTCCACGCCGGGGGTCCGCAAGGGAGTCGGAGCGCTTCTCGACTCGCGCAGTATACCTTATTGCGGTGCACAAATGGGGATCGGCGATTCAGCTCCGCCGCGAGGCCGTCATCAGGTAGCTGTTGTAGGGCGTCCGCCCGAACAAGGGGCGGAAATCCACCCGGATCCCCCTGGGCTCCAGCACCCCGCGGATATCCGCCTCGGTCGGGAAGTACTGAGCCCCACCGGGAATCCAGCCGACCGCCTTGATGAATTTTTCCTCCAGCACGGTAGCCCGGTATCGCCACGTGCCGTCCCGGATGACGTTGCGCAGGATCAGCACGCCATCTTCGGCGAGGTGGTCGACGGCGAACGACAAAAGGTCCGCCTGGCGTTCCCTGGGCAGGTAGTGCAGCACGTCGAGCATGGCGACGTGTCCGCGCAGGGGATGTGCCGCCGTGGCATCGGCTTCGCGCAGCGCGATGGCTTCGCCAAGTCCGGCGCGTTCCGCCGCGTCCCGACCCATGGCGATCTTGCGCGGGTCGTGGTCGATGCCGACATAACCATCGAGCGCGCCACAGGCATGGAGATAGTGGCCGAGGAGGCCGAGCCCGCAACCGATATCCAGCATCGGCAGGCGACGTCCCGAGATGGCCTGGACGGTAGCCGCATAGACGGGATCGCTGGCCAGCTTGCCGTGAATGTAGAGGCGGTCGCCACGGCGGCTGAAACGTGAAGCGATCCGGCGTCGGATCCGGGTGTCGGAACTCATGCGGCGAGGTGTCCTTTCCTGAAGGAGGACCGGGCACCATACGCGGCACCCGGTCGTGACGGCTAGTTCTGCTGAGGTCGTTGGCTGCCCTTGGCGATGTAGGCGTCGTACTCGCCCTTATCGACCTTGCCGTCATGGTTGGTGTCGGCCTCGTTGAAATGGGCACGCATTTCCTTCAGCGCATCGTTGTCCTTGGGCAGGTCGCTGCGCTTGATGGATTTGCCGTCTTTCGAGAGATCGGCGAACGAGGGCGCGCCGCTGTCGGTCTGCGCCATGGCGGTACCGGCGCAGAACGCGGTCAGAACGGCAAATGAAACGATGGATCGCGAGTACTTCATGAGTCCTCCGTCTGTCGTGGTAAGAGCACCAGTTTTAGCGATGACCCGTCGCCGGATCGTGAGGTGCCCGTTGGATTTTCGCGCTGTGCTAGCCTCGGCGCGGCCCGAATCTCGATGAGGAAATTCTCATGCCGCTCCCCGCCGCCCTGCGCGATCTGGACCATACACAGCGACACACCGTGTTGGCCAGCTTCCTGGGCTGGACGCTCGATGCGTTCGACTATTTCCTGCTGACCTTCGTGATCCTTGCCGTCGCTCACGAGTTCAACGTGCCGAAGCAGGAGGTCACCTACGGATTGTTCCTCACACTGGCCGCGCGTCCGATCGGGGCGCTGATCTTCGGACGACTGGCCGACCGCTACGGTCGCCGTCCTGTCCTGATGTTCGACATCGTCCTGTTTTCAGTGCTCGAGGTCGCCTGCGCCTTCGCGCCCAGTCTGGGCATCCTGCTTGGCCTGCGCTTTCTGTTCGGAATCGCCATGGGCGGTGAGTGGGGCATCGGCGCCTCGCTGGCCATGGAGTCCATTCCCGCCAGGTCGCGAGGCTTCGTATCAGGGCTGCTGCAAAGTGGCTACCCGTGCGGGTTCTTTCTCGCCGCGCTGGTCAACTGGCTGCTGGTCGACCACATCGGCTGGCGCGGGCTGTTCATCGTGGGGGCCCTTCCTGCCTTCCTCGTGCTGTACATACGCCGCAAGGTGCCCGAGTCCCCGGTCTGGGAAGGTCGCCGGTCGAAGGCCCGGGAGAGCGTGTTCGTTTCCATGCGCGGTCACTGGAAGCTCTTCATCTATCTGATGCTTCTTATGGCGGCGTTCAACATGTTCAGTCACGGCTCGCAGGACATGTATCCGACCTTCGTGCAGGAAACGCTGAGGATTCCGGCGGGCTCCGGCACCGCCTTCATGCTGACGGCGCTGCTCAACCTCGGCGCCTTGTTCGGTGGCCTGACCTTCGGCTCGTTGTCGGAGCGGATCGGGCGACGCAAGGCGATCATCATCGCGGCGGTGCTGGCCATCCCGGTCATTCCGTTGTGGACCTACGGAGGCTCCCTGCTGCTGCTGGGCCTCGGCGCGTTCCTTATTCAGGTGATGGTGCAGGGCGCCTGGGGTGTCGTTCCTACCCACCTCAACGAGCTCTCGCCCGACGCCGTCCGCGGGACCTTGCCGGGCTTTGCCTATCAGATGGGCAATCTGCTCGCAGCGATCACCGCCACCGCGCAGACCTGGCTGGCCGAGCAGCGTGGGGGCGATTTCGCGTTCGCCATGTCGACCTGGATCGCCGTCGTGGCGGCCCTGCTGGCCCTGCTGACGTGGCTGGGACCCGAAGCGCGCGGTGTCGGCTTCGGCAAGGACCGTGACGCCGCGTGACGCCGGGGCCCGCGGCCGGTAAAATGCCGCGTTTTCATCCGGTAGAAACCAACATGCAGGCTGGTAAGGACAAGGTCATCTCGTTCCACTACACGCTCACCGTCGACGGCGAGAAAGTCGAAAGCTCGGTCGAGGGCGGCGAACCGTTGTGGATCCTGCTGGGCCATGGCCAGCTCATCCCGGGCCTGGAATCGGGTCTCGAGGGCAAGTCGGTGGGTGATACGTTCGACATCGAAATCGCCCCGGAGCAGGGCTACGGCCCGCGTCAGGAAGGCATGACCCAGCGCGTGCCGAAGAAGTATTTCCCGCAGCAGGGCAAGGGCCTCAAGGTCGGCGATTCGACCGTGCTCTCCCTCAAGGAAGGCGGCAACCGTGTCGTCGTGGTCCAGAAGATCGGCTCCAGCGTGGTCGACATCGACCTCAACCATCCGATGGCCGGCAAGCACCTGACCTTCAACGTCGACGTGCAGGTCGTCCGCGACGCGACCGAAGAAGAACTGGCCCATGGCCACGCCCACCCGAAGGGTGACGGCGAGCACTGAGCCTTTGCTTCAATGCGTTACGACGAAAGCGCCTTCGGGCGCTTTTTTCTTGCCTGAACGTAGGCCAGGTACTCCGGAGAACGAAAAAAGACGGCGCCCTATGCAGGCGCCGTCTTTTTTTCGATCACGTCCGCGCGGCGATTACGCCAGCGACTTGCCATTCACCGACACGTCCACATCGACGTTGCCGCGGGTGGCGTGCGAATACGGGCAGACATCTTCGTGCGCGGTCTTGACGATGTCCTGCGCGGTGGCGTCGTCGACACCCGGCAGGCTCACCTCGAGCTTGACCTGGATGGCGAAGCCGGAGCCTTCACGCGGGCCGATACCGACGCTGCTGGCGACCGACGCGCCGTCGACCTTGACCTTCTTCTGACCGGCGACGAAGCGTACCGCGCCCTCGAAGCAGGCGGCATAGCCTGCGGCGAACAGCTGCTCCGGATTGCTGCCGCCACCGTTGCCACCCATTTCCTTCGGCAGGCGGAGGTCGAGCTTGATCAGGCCGTCGTCGCTCTCGACGTGACCTTCGCGGCCGCCGGCGACCTTGGCGTGGGCGGTGTAAAGAATCTTCTGCACTTTCGAGAGGTTGCTCATAGCGTTGTCCTTGGTGTGTAGGGGAGTCAGGGGCCCGGAGCTGCCGGGCGTGGAACGTATATAAGCACGCAATTAAATCGCGCGCAATCTAATTAATCGAGGCGTGCCTGGTTCGTTGCCATTCGTTCAGTTAAGGACGCGGCGTCCGTAGACGAAGTTCTGCTTCCAGTAAGCGCCATCCAGATCGTCCAACCGTACCGTGCCGCCGGAGTTCGGGGCGTGGACGAAACGACCCTTGCCGACGTAGACGCCCACGTGGGTGACATGACCACGGCCGAAAAACACGAGGTCACCGCTGGCGAGGGCCGACTCGTCGACCTTGGGCTTGTCCAGCGCCGCCATTTCCTGGGAGGTGCGCGGCAGGCGGAGGCCGGTCGAGGTCAGATAGATGTAGTTGATCAGGCCGCTGCAGTCGAAGCCGCCCTGCGGCGTGTTTCCGCCCCAGCGGTAAGGCGTGCCTACGAGCCCGATCGCACGGAACAGGACATCGTTGGCGGCATCGGCCGGCGGCGCGTCGGCGGGGCGCGTCGACCATTCGAGGTTCTTCGCCAGCGGTACCGCGGAGGCGGGATTGCGCTGCTGGGACGACGAGCGCTTGTGCGGGGCAGTGCCGCAGGCGGCCAGCAGGCTGAGGCAAACGCCAAGCATGACCGGGCCAAGAAAGCGCGATGGGCGGGGTGATGCGGGTAACGCGGGATGCACGGGCATATCCCCTGTAAGGATCGGCATGAGTCAGACTAGCAAAACCAATGGCTTACAGGGAATACCTGTTAAAGCGCACGAGTTTATCTCCCGGACAGGCCGGCCGCGGCCATTCACACCGTTAAACTACGTGCATGGATAGATCCCGAAGCGATGTGCTGGTCATGGGCGGCGGCGTGATCGGCCTGGCCTGCGCGCTGTACCTGCTGAAGGCTGGCGCCAGCGTGCGGGTGCTGGAACAGGGTCTGCCGGGTAATGGCAGCTCCCACGGCAACTGCGGCACGATCACCCCCAGCCATGCGGGCCCTCTGACCATGCCGGGCATGGTCGGCACCGCGTTGCGCTCGCTCTGGCACCGCGATGCGCCGCTGTACGTGAGCCCCCGGCCGGACATCGCGCGCGCGCGGTGGCTGCTGGGCTTCGCGCGGCGCTGCACGTGGCGCGACTATCAGCAGGCCGGGGAAGCGCGTGGCGCCATTCTGGCCCGATCTCGCGCGCTGCTGGCCGATCTGGTCGGGAGCGAGGGAATGGCCTGCGAGTTCGAGGAGGTCGGCGAACTCTATGTCTATCGCCACGAGCGGAGCGTGCAGGCGGACCGGCCCCATGTGGAACTGCTGCGGCGCCTGGGCATGGACGTCCGCGTGCTGTTGGGCGACGACGTACTCGCGCTGGAGCCTTCCCTGCGTGACGGCGTGGTGGGTGGCCTGCTGCATCCGGGCGATGCGCGTCTGCGACCCGACCGCTTCGTCGCCGAACTCGCACGGCGCGTGCGCGAACTCGGTGGCGCGATCGAGACGGGCGCGCGCGTGGACGAGTTCGGCTTCGATGGGGCCCGCATTTCACACGTCAGGACCACGCGTGGTGTTTTCTACGCGGATCGCGTGGTGATGGCGCTGGGCGCGTGGTCGCCGTTGCTCGGCAGACTGCTCGATATCCGTCTGCCGATGCAGCCCGGCAAGGGATACTCGCTGACCTGGGACACGCCGCCCGCGCAGTCGCCCACGCATTCGCTCGTGCTACGTGAGGCGGCGGTGTGCGTCACCCCCTGGGCGACCGGCTTCCGGCTCGGTAGCACCATGGAGTTTTCGGGCTTCGACGAAGGGCTCAATCCGGTTCGCATCGACGCGCTGCGTCGTGGCGCGGCCGCCTACCTGCGCGAGCCTGAAGGACGCGGTGAAGTGACACCCTGGTGGGGCTGGCGGCCCATGAGCGTCGACGAGCTGCCGATCATCGGTCCGAGTTCGCGCTGGTCCAATCTGGTTTACGCCACGGGGCACGGCATGCTCGGAATCAGCATGTCGGCCGCCACGGGCGAGCTGGTGGCGAACCTCCTCTCCGGACCGGCGCCGTCACTCGATCCGACACCCTATGCGCCCTCGCGTTTCGACCTGTGAACCGCCGCGCAGTCGTCGGCTTCACTCGCGCGGCGTTAGCCTCCCCATTTGATATCTGGAAGCTCTTATGACTGTGGAAGCCTTCGACCTCATCGTGATCGGCGGCGGATCGGGCGGCCTCGCGGCGGCGATACGCGCGGCGAAACATGGCGTGAAGGTGGCGCTCGTAGAACCGTCGGAGCTGGGCGGCACGTGCGTCAACGCGGGCTGCGTGCCCAAAAAGGCCATGTGGTACGCGGCGCAGATGTCCGAGGCCCAGTACATCGCTGTGGACTACGGCTTCCATGAGAGGCCCGGCAGTCTCGACTGGCCTCGCTTCATCGACCGACGCGATGACTATATCGAGCATATCCACGCCAGTTACCGTCAGTCGCTCGACAAGGCACACGTCACGCTGGTCCACGAGCGCGCACGCTTCGTCGCGCCGGATCGCGTCCGCGCGGGCGAACGGGAACTCACCGCGCCGCACATCGTTATCGCCACAGGCTCGACACCGAAGAAGCTCGATAAGCCCGGCTTCGACCTCGGTGTGACATCGGACGGGTTCTTCCAGCTGCGCGAATGCCCGAAACGCACGGCGATCGTCGGCGGTGGCTATGTCGCCGTCGAGCTCGCGGGTGTGCTTCGCGCCCTGGGCAGCGAGGTGGACCTGTTCGTCCGCGGGAGGCTGATGAGTGGCTTCGATGAGGAAATCTCGTACCAGCTGGGTGAGGAGATGCAGAAGCATGGCATCGGTATCCATTACACGTGCCAGATCGACGCCGTGCATGAAAAGGACGGCGTCCTTTTGCTCGACTGCGACAAGGGCAGTCATCCCGGTCCGTACGATCTGCTGGTCTGGGCGGTGGGTCGCGAGGCGAATACCGAGTCGCTCGATATCGGCTCCATCGGTCTGGCGACCGATGACGAGGGTCACATCGAAGTCGACGATTTTCAGAACACCAACGTGCCCGGGATCTATGCGGTGGGCGACGTGACTCAGCGGCTGGCGCTGACCCCGGTGGCCGTGTCCGCCGGGCGCAAGCTGGCCGACCGGTTGTTCGGAGGCAAACCGAACGCGCGGCTCGACTACCGGAACGTTCCTACCGTCGTGTTCTCGCATCCGCCACTGGGCACCGTCGGCATGTCCGAGGAACAGGCCCGGGAGGCCTATGGCGCGGACGTGCACCTGTACAAGCAATCATTCGTGCCCATGCAGCTCGCGCTGGCGCAGCGACCGATGAAGGTCCGCTTCAAGCTGATCTGCACCGGCGAAGACTCGCGCATCGTCGGCATGCAGATGCTGGGCCCCGGCGTGGACGAGATCCTCCAGGGCTTCGCCGTGGCCATCAAGATGGGTGCCACCAAGGAGGATTTCGACGCCACCCTGGCCGTGCATCCGACATCGGCCGAAGAGATGGTGACCATGGGCGATCGCGTGCCCGGTTGAGCGCTACACTGAGCCCATGATTCCGTACACCCTTCATCGCGGCAACGCGCCGCTCCTGATCAGCCTGCCGCACAACGGCAGCGCCATTCCCGACGATATCGGCGCCCGCATGAAGCGCCGGGCACGCCGTTCGGTGGACACCGACTGGCACGTGGCCGAGCTTTATGACTTCGCCCGGAGCATGGGCGCCAGCGTCATCAAGCCTTTCGCGTCCCGCTACGTGGTCGATCTCAACCGTCCCTCCGACGGGCATGCCCTGTATCCCGGGAAGGCCGAGACCGGGCTGGCGCCGACGGTCATGTTCGACGGCAGCCCGATCTACCGGCCGGGTGCCGAGCCCGACGCGGCCGAGATCGCCGATCGCGTGACGCGTTGGTGGAAACCGTACCACCAGGCGCTGGGCGACGAGATCGCCCGCCTGCGCAAGCAGTTTGGACGTGTCGTGCTGTGGGAAGGCCATTCGATCCGCAGTGAAGTGCCGATGCTGTTCGACGGGCGCCTGCCGGATTTCAATATCGGTACGGCGGATGGCGCCAGTTGCTCGCCCGGGTTGCAGGAGGCGCTGGTCGGCGTGCTCGAGGGGCAGGGCGACTACAGCTTTGCCGTCAACGGGCGCTTCAAGGGCGGGCATATCACCCGTCATTACGGACGACCGGACAAGGGTATCGACGCGATCCAGCTCGAGCTGTCGCAGATCAACTACATGGACGAGGAGTCGTTCGAGTATCTGCCCAGGAAGGCGGCCGGGGTGCAGGCGTTGATCGGCGACATGCTGAAGGTGTGTCTGGCGTCGGTTCCCGCGGTTTCCTGAGCGTTCTGGCGAAAGCCTACGAAGCGAACGCGGCCACACACTTCAGCTCGATCGCGATCGCCGTAGGCAACGCATTCACCTCCACGGTGGTGCGGCACGCATCCACCCCCGCGAACGCCTCCGCGTAAAGCCGGTTATACGCTTCAAAATCGCCCGCCATATCGGTCAGGTAAACCGTCACATCGACCAGGTCCTCGAACCGGGCGCCGCTGGCTTCGAGCACCGCGCGAACATTGGCGAATACCTGGCGGCACTGCGCTTCGATGTCGTGGCTGACGAGCGTTCCGTCCGCATCGACCACGTTGCCGGGAATCGAATTGTCCGCGGGTACACGCGGGCCGATGCCTGAGAGGAACAGCAGCGAGCCCACCCGCCGGGCGTGCGGATAAGCGCCGACGGGCTTCGGTGCGCCCCCGACACGGATGACGTCATGACCCATGGTCGATGCAGACATTTCTGGCCTCGGTGAAAAAACGCATGGCTTCGACGCCGCCTTCGCGGCCGATACCCGACTGACCCGAGCCGCCGAAAGGCGTGCGCAGGTCGCGCAGCATCCAGCAGTTGACCCAGACGATGCCGAACCGCAGGCGCGCCGAAAACCGGTGTGCCCGCGAGACATCCCGCGTCCACACCGAGGCGGCCAGCCCGTAAGGCGTACCGTTGGCGATCGCCAGGGCGTCGTCCTCGCTGTCGAAGGGGATCAGCGTGACGACCGGGCCGAAGATTTCGTCCTGATTGGTCGCCGCCTCCGGCGCCAGCCCTTCGATGACCGTGGGTGCGACGAACCAGCCCTCTGCGCAGCGACCGTCCACCTGCACGCGCTCTCCTCCTGTCAGCAGACGTCCGCCTTCCTGGTGCGCACGTTCGATGCATCCCATGACCTTGTCGAAGTGCGCCCGCGAGACCAGCGCGCCGAGATCGCTCGTCGCGTCGTTTGGATCGCCGGTACGCAGTGCGCCGACACGCTCCAGATAGGTCGAGCGAAAACGCTCGTAGATGCTTCGCTGCACCAGCAGGCGCGATCCGCAGAGGCAGATTTCACCCTGGTTCGCGAAGCCCGAACGGACGATCGTGCTCATCGCCGCGTCGGAAAAATCGAAATCGTCGAAGACGACAGTGGGATTCTTGCCGCCGAGCTCCAGCGACACCTTCTTGAGCTGCGCCGCCGCCGCGGAGGCGATAGCGATACCCGTGCGCGTGCTGCCCGTGAACGAGACGGCCTTGACGCCCTCGTGCGTGACGACCGCCTCGCCGACAGCGGGCCCCGTCCCGTGGACGATGTTGAGGACGCCAGGCGGGAAGCCCGCGTCGCAGGCCAGTGTGCCGAGCAGCCATGCGGTATACGGCGTCACTTCCGAAGGCTTGGCCACCACGGTGTTGCCGGCGGCCAGCGCGGGGGCGATCTTCCACGTGAACAGATAGAGCGGAAGATTCCACGGACTGATGCAGCCGACGACGCCCAGGGGAAGCCGTAGCGTGTAATTGATGGCGCCGCGCTCCATCGCGTGCGACTCGCTGCTCCATTGCGTCGCGGCGGCCGCGAAGAAACGAAGGTTGGCGATCGCACGAGGGATATCCAGCGTGTGTGCGAGAGCGAGCGGCTTGCCGCTGTCCTGCGACTCCGCCGCGGCGAAGGCGGCGAGGCGCGCTTCGATCCGATCGGCGAGACGGGACAGGCACGCGGCGCGCGCGTCGGCCGGGGTCGACGCCCATCCGGCGGCGGCCCGTGAGGCGGCGCTCACGGCGTCCGCGACGTCGGCCGCATCGGAATCGGGGCACCGGGCAAAGACGTGGCTCGTGGCCGGGTCGATGACGTCGAGATAGCGATCGCCTCGCGGCGCGCGTGCCTTCCCGTCGATGAGGTTGGCGAGAACGATCATGGCTGCCTCAGTTGAGGTTTCGGGTGCGCCCGCCGTCGACAGCCAGGCTCACGCCATTGACGTAGCCGGCGGCCGGACTGGCCAGGAAGGCGATCGCGGCGGCCACCTCGGCCGGTTCGCCGAAGCGCGCCGCGGGAACGCTGGCGAGCAGATCGCGCTCCACGTCCTCGCGGCTGCGACCGTTCCCGCGCCTGGCCTCGATCAGTTCCTCGGTGCGCGAGGTGCGCGTATAGCCCGGCAGCACGTTGTTCACCGTGATGCCGTCGGCGGCCACTTCCGATGCGAGCGTCTTGGCCCAGCCGGCCGTGGCGGCACGTACGGTATTGGACACGCCCAGGTTCGGGATCGGCGCCTTGACCGAGGTGGAGACGACATTGATCACGCGGCCGTAGTGCGCCTCGCGCATGCCGGGCAGACAGGCCTGGGTAATGACCTGGGCCGCCAGCACGTGCTGGCGAAAGGCCGTCAGGTAGTCGTCCGGCGCGGCGGACCATGCGGGACCTGGCGGTGGCCCGCCACTGTTATTCACCACGACATGCACGGCATGCAGGCTGACCACTCGCGCGATAGCCGTGGTCAGGCCGGCGGTGTCGAGCATGTCGACGGCGAGGTGGTCGTGGGACTGGCCGGCATGCCGGGCGGGCAGCTCGCGGGCGAGGGCGGCGAGCGCATCCGCGGAGCGGGATAAGAGGGTGACGCTGGCGCCCAGTTCGGCCAGCTCGAAGGCGGTGGCGCGGCCGATGCCTTGCGATGCGCCGCAGATCAGCGCGTGTCGACCGGTGAGGCGAAGATCCATGCGAACTCCCTGCGGCGGGTGGACGGAATCAGTGTTGCTTCATCGCCCACCACTGTAACGCCATCGCGGCCAACCAGCACGGCCACGCGAGCCAGGGGGCACGTCGCCACAAGGCCTGCCAGCGGTTGAGCTGATCATCGTTGAACAGGGCAGGAGCGTCCGAGCGCAGGACGCGGCGCACGCGCAGCCAGTTGGACAAGCCGTTCGGGCGACCGGAGTCGGCCTCGACGATGGTTTTCCACTGGTCCGGATAGCGCTTGCGCAGTGTCGCCGTGAAGCGCCACTGCGCAACGATGTGCAGGACGAAGAACGCGACGGCGCCCAGCAAGAGAAGAAGATAGAAGAGAACCGCGGTCTGCATGGTCGGGTCAGCTGTCCTTGTCTTTCTTCTTCGCGTCGGTGCCGAGAAGATCGGTGGTCACCACGTTGCGAATGGTCGAGATGACACCGTTACCCTGCGACGCTTTCGAGCAGACGGCGTTGCCGATCGCCTTCTTGTACGTATCGTTCTGCATGCCCAGGAACAGCACGCCGTCCGGGCCGTGCGGGATCTTGAAGCTTCCCGCCGAGCTCATCTTGACGGGCGCTTCCGCCGAGAAGCTGCTGGGCGACTGCTCCCAGTAGGTCTGGCTCTTCTGCTGCTTGGCCGACGAATACACGACCAGGTAGCGCGCCTTGTCGTCTTCGACCTTGAACTTGCCGAAGGCGCCCGTCGTCTCGTTGGTCCAGCCCATGTACTCGCAGAGCTGGATGTCTTCCGCGTGCAGCGGCTGGAAGGCATCGTCCAGCACCACCATGGTCGGGGCGAAGAGGTAGCTGGAGCTGAGCCAGCGTCCGTTGAGTTCGGCTTTCAGCGCGATCGTGTACGGCATCTGCGCGCCCGCCGGCAGGCGGAACGCGAGGAAGTAGCTGCGGTCGCCGTTGAGATTGGCGACCGGGCTGTCCTTCGTCAGTTCGAACCGCTGCGGCTGCCAGGGCAGCATGTCCTGGTAGGAGAGGTCGGCGAAGCTGCCACAGCACGGCGAGGCGTCTTCGAGCGACTTGCGTGCGGCGTCGATCGCGGCCGTCGTTTTTTCCGGCGGACGGAAGTTCGGCGGCACGATCGCGCCCATCGTATGGCAGGCGGCGAGGCCCAGCAGGGCCACGGCGATCAACAGGGGACGTACGACGTGTGGGGGCATGGTCTTCAGTCGGGGAATGATCAGAACTCGGCGCTCCCTGCCGCGCGAGGGTAGGGGATGGCGTCACGGATGTTGGCCAGACCGCAGACGTAGACCAGCAGGCGCTCGAAGCCCAGACCGAAGCCGGCATGCGGCACGGTGCCGTATCGGCGCAGGTCGCGGTACCAGTTGTAGGTGTCCTTATCGAGCTTGAACTGGTCCATGCGGCGGTCGAGGTAGTCCAGGCGTTCCTCGCGCTGAGCACCGCCGATGATCTCGCCGATGCCGGGTGCGAGGACGTCCATCGCCGCCACGGTCTTGCCGTCGTCGTTGAGGCGCATGTAGAACGCCTTGATCTCTTCGGGGTAGTTCATGACGACCACGGGACGGCCGATATGTTCCTCGGCGAGGTAGCGCTCGTGCTCGGTCTGCAGGTCGATACCCCAGGCGACCGGGTGTTCGAATTTTTTTCCGGACTTCTGCAGGATCTCGACGGCCTCGGTGTACTGGATGCGCTCGAACGGCTTGGCGATGAACGCTTCCAGGCGCGTGATGGCGTCCGGCTGCACGCGTTCGGCGAAGAACGCCATGTCGTCCTGGCGCTCGTCCAGCACGGCCTTGAAGATGCCCTTGAGGAACAGCTCGGCCAGATCGGCGTTGTCGTTCAGGTCGGCGAAGGCCACTTCGGGCTCGACCATCCAGAACTCGGCCAGGTGGCGCGTGGTGTTGGAGTTTTCGGCGCGGAAGGTGGGGCCGAACGTGTACACCTTGCTCATCGCCATGGCATAGCCTTCGACGTTGAGCTGGCCGGACACGGTGAGGAAGGCCTCGCGACCGAAGAAGTCCTTCTTCCAGTCGATCCCGCCCTTGTCGTCGCGCGGCAGGTTGGCCAGGTCGAGCGTGGAAAGGCGGAACATGTCGCCGGCGCCTTCGGCGTCGGAGGTGGTGATGATCGGCGTGTTGATCCAGAAGAAGCCCTGCTCCGTCAGGATCCGGTGGATCGCCATCATCATGGTGTGGCGGACGCGGGTGACGGCCCCGAACAGGTTGGTGCGCGGGCGCAGGTGGGCGACCTCGCGCAGGAACTCCATCGAGTGCTGCTTGGGCTGGATCGGGTAGGTGAGCGGGTTCTCGACGAAACCGGTGACCTCGATGCGGGTGGCCTGGATCTCGAACGCCTGGCCCTTGCCTTGCGAAGGCACGAGCTTGCCGGTGGCGATCACGCCGGCGCCGGCGGAGAGGTGCTTCACGTCGGTCTCGTAGTTGGCGAGATCGGAGGTGGCGACCACCTGGATGGGGGCGAAGCAGGAGCCATCGCTCACGTTAACGAAGGAGAGGCCACCCTTGGACTCGCGGAGGGTGCGCACCCAGCCGCGGACCGTGACTTCGTGTTCGCCTGCGGTCGTACCGCCGGCGAGGGCCTGCTTGACGCTTACCACCGTCATCGATTGAAACTCCAGAAAAGGCGCCGCACATAAGGAGGGCGCGTGGGACGCGACCTTGCATGATAATGTAAGGGTCACGTGAACGGCACCGTTCCCGGGTATATCACGGTAATAAAACGATTTCATGAGCATCCAGATCACTCCCGCCGCCTCCGACCGCATGCGCGCCTTCCTGTCCAGGGCCCCTGAGGCCGCGGGCGTGCGTTTTTCCGTCAAGCGAATGGGCTGCTCGGGCTTCGGCTACGTGGTCGACCTGGCCGGCGCTATCGCCGACGAGGATCAGGTGCTCGATATCGACGGGATCCGCGTCGTGGTCGACCCGAAGAGCCTGCCCCTGGTCGACGGCACCCTGATCGACTTTCAGCGTCAGGGCCTGAACGCCTCCTTCGTCTTCCACAACCCCAACGCCACCGGCGAATGCGGCTGTGGCGAAAGCTTCACCGTCTCGTAAGCCCCGCTCCTGCCCAGCGGCGGCTGCGCCGCCGCTTGCGATAACCTCCCAAATCTCCTTACAATGCGCGGCTGGCTCTCCCCAAAGGAGGGTCTTCTTGCCTCACCGCACGTCGCGGGAGGCTGCCATCCCCGGAAGGGGTGCATCCACAAGGAGTCACCATGCGTCATTACGAAGTCGTGTTCCTGGTCCATCCGGACCAGAGCGAACAGGTGCCCGCCATGATCGAGCGCTACAAGGCGCTGATCGAAGGCGACAACGGCACGATCCACCGTCTGGAAGACTGGGGCCGCCGTCAGCTGGCTTACCCGATCGCCAACCTCGCCAAGGCTCACTACGTGATGCTGAACATCGAGGTTTCGCAGAACGCCCTGAACGAGCTCGAGACGGGCTTCCGTTTCAACGACGCCGTCCTGCGCCACCTCGTGGTCCGCCGCGACGAAGCCGACACCGAGCCGTCCTTCATCCTGAAGAGCAAGGAAAAGGATGAGCAGAAGGGTTCGCGTCGCCGTGACGACGACAGCGACGGCGACGACCGCCGTGGTGGTCGCGACAACGACAACGATCGCGACAGCGACGACTAATCGGGGATCACAGACATGTCCAAGTTCTTCCGCCGCCGTAAGTTCTGCCGCTTCACCGCTGAAGGCGTGAAAGAGATCGATTACAAGGATCTCAACACCCTGCGTCAGTACGTGACCGAGAACGGCAAGATCGTCCCGAGCCGCATCACCGGCACGAAGGCCCGCTACCAGCGTCAGCTGGCGACCGCGATCAAGCGCGCTCGCTTCCTCTCGCTGCTGCCGTACACCGACAACCACGACGTCTGATTTTTCAGGCGTCTCATTTCGGACAACCGTCCTGGCTGCATGGGGCCCAACCCGTGCTAACGAAAGTAAGGAATATTTATGGAACTCATTCTCCTCGAGAAGGTGAAGAACCTCGGCAACCTCGGCGACAAGGTCAGCGTCAAGCCGGGTTACGGTCGTAACTTCCTCCTCCCGACCGGCAAGGCCGCTCGCGCGACCGCCGCCAACCTCGAAGCGTTCGAAGCACGTCGTGCCGAGTACGAAGCCAAGGCGAAGGAACAGCTGGCCGGCGCCGAGGGTCGTGCCGCCAAGCTCGACGGCGCGGAAGTCACCATCGAAGTCAACGCTTCGCCGGAAGGCAAGCTGTTCGGCTCGGTGACCCCGCGTGACGTGGCCGAGGCATTCGTCGCCAAGGGCTACGAAGTCGACAAGAGCGAAGTGATCCAGGCCGAAGGCCCGTTCCGCAATACCGGCGAATACGATGTCACCATCGTGCTCCACGCCGATATCCAGCAGACGGTCAAGGTCAAGGTCGTCGGCGCGTAAGCACCGGCTACCGGCAACACCGAAGCGGGCGCCCTTGTGGCGCCCGTTTTTTTTGCCTCGCGCCGATGGACTCGGTCATGCCGCGCTCCGGCAGGAGCCAGCCCTTCCGTGCCCCGGCAGGAGCCGCCGTTCCGTGCTCCGGCAGGCGCCAGTCCTTCCGCGCTCCTGTAGGAGCCAGCCCTGCTGGCGACAGCCAACGAAGCGGCGAAGCGGCAACCCTCAATTTGCGTAACATCTCACAAGCCAACGCAGCATCCGTCATCGTCGAGCGTCCGCCCGCCCCAGCCAAAGCCCCACCCAGAGCGGCTTCCGCCAAACCCCGTCCACCTCCCATTGGCTCCCGCCAACTCCCCACCTAAAGTCACGCCCTTTGCGCAGTCAGCAAGCGAGCGGTCATGGGCAAGTGGTGGTGGCGGTCATGCATGGGCGTGGCTGGCGGTTCGATCATGGGAATGTCGGCCTGGGCTGCCGATGCGCCGACAGAGGCGGAAAGCGCGCCCTACATCGAGGCACGCTACCGTTACAGCAATCTCCATTCCGACGGTGCGCCTAAGCGAGGTCACGCCAACACGTTGCGCACGCAGCTTGGCTATCACTGGGTGATCGGCAGCGGCTGGAGCGTCTACGGCGAAGGCACCCGCACGTGGGCGCTGTTCGGTCAGCAATACGATGATGGCTCGGCCCGTATCACCCCCTATCCAACCGAAGCGGATCCCGCCTCCACCGGCGTGTCCAATGCGTGGGCGGAGTATCGCGACGACGCGTTCGCCTTGCGCGCCGGACGTCAGTACGTGCTTCTCGATGCCGGCCGTTTCATAAGCAACAACCCATGGCGGCAGAACCTGCAATCCTACGACGGTGTGCAGCTGTCCTGGAAAGCGTGGCAGGGAGCCGACCTGCGCTACTTCTGGCTGGGCCGCGCGAACCGTACGCCTGGGTTCGATTTTCACGACCGTGATCAGCGTCGGTGGAAGCTCGCAGCGCACCTGCTGCACCTGGATCAGGCGTTGCCGGTGGGTAAGCTGGCCGCCTACGGCTATTTCATCCGCAACGACACGGTGGCGGCCAACTCGACGAAGACGGCCGGCGCCCGCTGGACGGGCTCCTACCAGCCCGCTGCCAGCGCGGCGAAACTGGGCTGGACCGTGGACGTGGCCCGCCAGTACGACTACGCGAATAACCCCGCGCGGTTCAGCCTCGGCTATCACCTGTTCGAAGTGAGCTACGGCCTGCCAGCACTTTCCGGGCGCGCCGGTGAGGAGAAGCTTGACGGCAACGGGCGCAACGCGGTCAACGTCGCCTACGGCGCGGCTCGCGCCTTCAACGGCTGGGTGGTGGCTTTCCGCATTCCCCGCACCGGCTTACGCGAACGCTACGTCGGTGTCCTCGGCAGCGTCGATGCGGGCCGCAAGATAAGCTGGCAGGTCACGTCGCGGCATTTCCGGGCAGAGAAGGGCGGTGCGCTGCTGGGCCGTGAACTGGATGCGGGCGTGCTGGTAGGGCTGGCCAGGGGCCTGACGCTGGACATCCAATACGGCGATTACCGTGCCTCATCCCACGGCGTCGATGAGCGAAAACTGTGGTTCATTGGCGAATACCGATTCGGCCAGGCGCCGCGCTGATGGGATAACCCACAAGTTATCCACAGACTTATCCTCTCAAGGTTTGCGACCGGGGCGCGTATCATGGCGTCACGGCGACCCGGGCCCGGGTCATCAGCCGACGGCATGACGAGGTAAACGATGTCCTTCAACCCAGAGCGTGGCGAGCGCGGTGAGCGCGGCGACCGCAAGCGCCGCCGCGAGCGCGAGCCCAGCGCTTTCGAGTCCCTTCGCATCCCGCCGCACTCCATCGAGGCGGAACAGGCCGTCCTGGGCGGCCTGATGTTGTCTCCGGACTCGCTGGACAAGGTGGCCGATAAGCTGACCGACGACGACTTCTACCGCAAGGACCATCGTCTGATCTGGCGCGCCATCAACGAGCTGGCCAACAAGGGCATGCCCTGCGACGCCATCACGCTGGGCGACTGGTTCGTCGCCAACGAAATGGCCGAGATGGTCGGTGGTGCCAGCTACCTGATGGAACTGGCCAACTCCACGCCCAGCGCAGCCAATATCGCCGCTTATGGCGATATCGTGCGCGAAAAGTCGGTACTGCGCATGCTGATCGACGCGGGTACGTCGATCACCGAGGACGGTTTCCGTCCCGAAGGCAAAAGCGTTCAGGAGGTGATGGAACTCGCCGAGCAGCGCGTGTTCCGTATCGCGGAATCGGGCGCGCGCGGTAAGAAAGACATCGTCTCCGTACGCGAAGCCGTGGGTGAGGCCTTCCGCATGCTGACAGAGCGCTATGAAAAGCGCGGCCAGCTCACCGGTCTGTCCACCGGCTTTACCGATCTCGACGAACTGACCTCGGGCTTGCAGCCGTCCGACCTGGTCATCATCGCGGCTCGTCCGTCGATGGGTAAGACGGCGTTCGCACTCAACCTCGCCGAAGCGGCGGCGATGCGCGGCAAGAAGGCCGTGGCGGTGTTCTCGATGGAAATGTCGGCCTCACAGCTGGCCTTCCGTCTGATCTCGTCGCTCGGTCGCGTGCACGCGCAGCACCTGCGAAACGGCGATCTGGCCGAAGAAGACTGGCCGCGCGTCACGTCGGCGATCACCATGCTCTCCGATGCGAAGATCTTCATCGACGACACGCCAGCCATGTCGCCGGTGGAAATGCGCTCGCGTTCGCGTCGTCTGCAGCGCGAACACGGGCTGGGCCTCATCGTGATCGATTACCTGCAGCTGATGCAGGTGCCCGGCAACAGCGAAAACCGCGCGACGGAGATCTCGGAAATTTCCCGCGGCCTCAAGGCGCTGGCGAAGGAACTCAATGTGCCGGTGATCGCGCTGTCGCAGCTGAACCGTTCATTGGAGCAGCGCGCCGACAAGCGTCCGATGATGTCCGATCTTCGCGAGTCCGGCGCTATCGAGCAGGATGCCGACGTCATCATGTTCATCTACCGCGACGAGTACTACAACAAGGAATCGCCCGATAAGGGCCTGGCCGAAATCATCATCGGCAAGCAGCGTAACGGTCCGACGGACACGGTGAAACTGGCCTTCCTCGGTCACTACACCAAGTTCGAGAACTGGACGCCGGAATCCTACGTGGGGTCGTTCGACTAGCTTGTTGCTTTGGTTGTCTTTCATGCGTCGGGGATGGGGTCATGAGGCTCAGGTTCTGGGGAATGTCGCTGCTCATGCTCGCCACCGACGTGTCGGCGGCCGAACGTATCGCGCTGCCCGACCACCCCACGGCCGACCAGCGCGCCGACATCGAGCAGCGCCTCAACGACTGGCCGCTGCTGGCGCGGTTCGCGAAGGACAACGCAACCTATCCGCCGCCCCGGGCCGGGGAGAAGCGCGTCATCTTCTTCGGCGACTCGATCACCGATTTCTGGGGCCGGCCCATCGGCGAGTTCTTCCCGGGGCGTGGCTACATCAACCGCGGGATCAGCGGCCAGACGACGGCGCAGATGCTGGTTCGCTTTCGCGCCGACGTGATCGCCCTGAAGCCGGCGGTCGTTGTGATCCTCGCCGGGACGAACGACATCGCGGGTAACACCGGAGCGTCGTCGCTGGGCATGATCGAGGACAATCTGTCGTCGATGACCGAGCTGGCACGGGCGCATGGTATCCATGTCGTCCTCGCTTCGTTGCTGCCCGTCAGCGATGCGGTCATCAAGGATCAGACGGTGCGCCGGCCGCCCTCGGCGATTCTCGCCCTGAATGCATGGATCCGTCAGTACGCGGGAGCGGAGCATCTCGTGTTGCTCGATTACGCGCCAGCGATGTCGGACGGCGCGGGCGCCCTGAAGGTCGACTTGACGGACGATGGGTTGCATCCGAACGCGAAGGGCTACGCCGTGATGGCGCCGCTTGCTCAGAAAGCCGTCGATGCCGCTTTGGCGGCGGCGACTGATTAACGCGTTGGCAAATTCCTACAGCATTTTAGGACAACGCCCAACAGACGCATGTCTGCCTGATCGCTAGCATCGTCCGCTCATTCGACGGCCTTTTCCCGCGTGCGTCCGGGCAGGGTCAAGGTCGTTCAGGGCCGGACGCATCAGGACAGAATCCATCATGGAAATTACCTTCAGGCACGCCGGTGTGGCGTCGCTTGCGCTTGGCCTCACCCTTACGCTTTCCGCGTGCGCCGCCACCAACCCGCTCGTCGCCAAAACCCAGAAGGAGCACGAAGCGAAGGTCGCCGCCATTCCCAAATGCGCACGCAAGCTCGGAAGCATCTCGGTGCTCGAGCCCGAGGGTGACGTGCACTGGTGGACGCAGCAGCAGCTGCCGTCGCCGACCAAACTCATCAAGGTGTTCGTCAATAAGTCCGGCTGCTTCACACTGGTGGATCGCGGCACGGGCATGAGCGCGGCGATGCGCGAGCGTGCGCTTGCGGCCGGAGGTGAACTCCGTGGTGGCGCCAACGTCGGCAAGGGGCAGGTCAAGGCGGCGGACTATGTCATGGTCCCCGATCTGGTTTCGGCCAATGGCAATGCCGGCGGCAGCGCGCTGGGAGCGCTGGCGGGTGGTCTGATCGGGGGCGGTGCCGGGCGCCTCGTCGGTTCCATCAACATCAGTTCCAAAACGTCGGACGTGGTGCTCACCGTCACCGATGTGCGCTCGTCCGAGCAGGTCGCGATGGCGGAAGGCCATGGCGAGAAGAATGACATCGGCCTCGGGGCCCGCGGCTCGTTCTTCGGCAGTCAGGGTATGGGCGGCGCCGGCATCGGTGGCTACGCCAACACCACGATCGGCCAGGTCATCACCATGGCCTACCTCGATGCCTACACCAAGCTGGTCAACGAAATGGGCGGCATGCCTGGCAACGCGTCCGCAGCGAATGTGCGGCAGTCCGGCACGGTTCGCGTGGCGACGCGCATGTTCGCCACCTCCAGCATGAAGGGCAAGGCCGTGCGCTCGCTCGAGCCCGGCATGACGGTCTATCCGACGGGCGACAAGGTCGGAGTCATCTGGGAGGTCGAGGACGAGCACGGCAACCGTGGCTGGATCTCTTCGGAAAACTTCGACCTGGCGCGCTGACCGGCCGGTAACCGCCACCCTCGCGCCACACGGCTGCCCGGTCGATCCGGCTAGACTGGGCAGTCTTCTTCGTCAGCGTTGCCGCATTCAAGCCCATGAGCCGTACCACCGTCGCCACCATCCATCTCGGTGCCTTGCGCCATAACCTCGCACGCGTGCGGGCACTGGCGGGTACCGCGAAAGTCATGGCGGTGGTGAAGGCCGACGCGTATGGGCATGGCCTCGAGCGCGTGGCCCGCGCACTGGACGGCGAAGCCGAGGCCTTTGCGGTCGCGGCCATTGCGGATGGTCTGCGGCTTCGCGCGGCCGGTCACCGGCAGCGCATCGTCGTTCTCTCCGGCCCCGACACCTCGTCCGATATCGCGGAAATGCAGCGCCTCCGGCTGGACGCGCTGATCCATCACGATGCCCAGCTGCCCTGGCTGGCGAAGGCCGATCCTTCGCGAGGTCCGCTGCGGGTCTGGATCAAGGTCGACACGGGCATGCACCGGCTCGGTTTCGATCCGGTGCGTGCACGTGAGGTGCATGCCGCTCTGTCGGCCATGCCAGCCATCGACCCCGAACTGGGACTGATGACGCATTTCGCCTCGTCGGAGGAATTCGAGGGGCGCGAGACCGCCCTGCAGATCGCCCGGTTCCGCGCGGCGACCGAAGGACTCCACGGCCCGCGAGCGTTGTCCAACTCCGCCGCGGTGCTCGGCTGGCCGGATGCGCGCGCCGACTGGGTTCGCACGGGCGGCCTGCTCTACGGACTGTCCGTGGTCGAGGGCAAATCCGGTAGCGATTTCGGCTTCCGTCCCGTCATGACCCTCGCCACCCGTCTCGTAGCGATCAATCGCCTCGCAAAGGGGGAGCGTGTCGGCTACAACGGCACCTTCGAGTGCCCTGAAGACATGCCGGTCGGCGTGGCCGCCATCGGCTACGGGGATGGTTATCCACGCAGTGCCGCCCCCGGCACGCCGGTGTCGATCCATGGCCGCCTGGCGCCGCTGATCGGCCGGGTCTCCATGGACCTCATCACGATCGACCTGCGCGGCATACCCGAAGCGCGTACCGGCGACCGCGTGACGTTGTGGGGTGAGGGGCTTCCGGTCGAGACGGTGGCGGCGTCGGCGGGTACCATCTCGTATGACCTGACCTGTGGCATGACCCGTCGCGTACTGTTCGTCGAAGACGAAACCTGAGCGAGCGTCACCCGCGTATCGGTCCCTGCGACAGCGCTGTGCGATACAGCCTCATCCACTTCACGGAATTTCCCGACGATGGCCAAGGCCAAGACCGCTTACGTGTGCACCCAGTGCGGTGCCGAGCACAGCAAATGGCAGGGCCAGTGCGCTGAATGCAACGAATGGAACGTCCTCACCGAATTCGTCGTGCAGCCCGCCAAGCCCGCGGCGGTGTCATCGCCGGGTGCCCGGCGCGGCGGTTATGCGGGGGACGCCGCGGGCGCGCCGAGGATCACGCCACTCACCGAGGTCCTGCTGACGGCCGAAGCCCGCACGAATACCGGCATAGGCGAGCTCGATCGCGTGCTCGGCGGCGGTCTGGTCGATGGCTCGGTGGTGCTTATCGGCGGCGATCCGGGGATCGGCAAGTCGACCCTGCTGCTGCAGATGCTCGGCACGCTGGGTGCCGTGTTGCCAAGCCTGTATGTCACGGGCGAAGAATCGCTGAGTCAGGTGGCGAGCCGCGCACAGCGCCTCGATTTGCCGCTGGCGCCTTTGCATGCGCTGGCGGAAACCTGCATCGAGCGGATTCTCGAGCAGGCGGTGACTGCGCGGCCGCGCGTCCTGGTGATCGACTCGATCCAGACGATCTGGACCGAGATGCTCACCGCCGCACCGGGGTCCGTCAGCCAGGTGCGCGAGTCCGCCGCCAAGCTCACGCGCTTCGCCAAGGAAACCGGCACCTCGGTCTTTCTGGTCGGTCATGTGACGAAAGAGGGCGGCATCGCCGGACCGCGCGTGCTTGAGCATATGGTCGACGCCGTCCTGTATTTCGAGGGCGAGTCGGGCAGCCGTTTCCGTGTGCTGCGCGCGTTCAAGAACCGCTTCGGCGCCGTCAACGAGCTGGGCGTGTTCGCCATGTCCGAGAAAGGTCTGCGCGAAGTCCCGAACCCCTCGGCCATTTTTCTTTCCGCCCATGCGGGCCCCACGCCCGGCAGTGCGGTCATGGTGACCCGCGAAGGCACACGGCCGTTGCTGGTCGAGGTCCAGGCGCTGGTCGATCAGTCGTCACTGGGTAACCCCCGGCGCGTGGTGCTGGGGCTGGAGCAGAACCGTCTGGCCATGTTGCTCGCCGTCCTTCATCGCCACGGCGGTGTGGCGGCATATGACCAGGACGTCTTCGTCAACGTGGTTGGCGGTATTCGTGTTCAGGAGACGGCATCCGATGTTCCGGTGATCATGGCGGTGCTGTCCAGCCTGCGCGATCGTCCCCTGCCCGAAAAGACCATCGCCTTTGGTGAAGTCGGTCTGTCCGGTGAGATCCGCCCGGTGCCCAATGGCGAGGAGCGGCTGAAGGAAGCGGCGACGCACGGTTTTCGTCGTGCCATCGTGCCGGCCGCCAACGCGCCCAGGCGTGGTCGCGTTGGCGACATGGAAGTCATCGGGGTCGAGCGGTTGTCACAGGCCCTGGACGCGAGCCGGGACGCGTAAGCCGCAAGGGCGCAAGGACGCGCGCGCTTATGCCGTGCGGTGCAGGATGAGCTCCAGCACCGCCTTGGTGCCGAAGAATGCCAGCAGCAGGAACGCCATGCCGGCCAGCGTCCAGTACACGGCACGAATGCCGCGCCAGCCGTAGCGCCACCGTCCCCAGAGCAGGACCCCGAAGACGATCCAGGCGATGATCGAGAGCACCGTCTTATGGACGAGGTGCTGCCCGAACAGGTCGCCGACGAACAGGGCGCCGGTCACCAGAGTCAGCGTGAGCAGCACGAAGCCGACCGCGATCAGACGGAACAGCAGTACTTCGGTCAGCGTGAGCGGGGGCAGGGCGCGCAGCCAGTGGCCGAACTTGCTCCGGCGCAGTGCGCGCTCCTGAATCGCCAGCAGGATGGCCAGGGCGGCGGCGATCGACAGGATGCCGAAGGCCAGCACGGCGATGGTGACGTGCAGCTCGATCTGCCAGGTCATGATGCCGGGCGCGGTGTGAGGCGCCAGAAACGTGTCGACCGCCAGGAAGATCGCGGAGAGCGGGAAGATCAGGATGCCCAGCCCCGCGACCGGCCGGGACAGGTTGACCGCCAGCGTCAGTGCCGAGGCGATCCAGGCGACCAGCGACAGGGCGGCGAAGAAATGCAGATCCAGCGTGCCGCGGTGGGCACTGAGCAGGACGGCGCCGTGGGCAAGGGCGGCGACGGTCGCCAGCAGGGCGCCCGCACGGGCGAGCGGCTGCCCGCCCGTGACCAGTGGCCGCGCGAGGACACCGGCGGCGGACAGGTAGAGGGCGATGGCGGCCAGCGTAAGGGCGGTGACGATCATGACTGCGGAGTGTGGCATAGCCGCCCGGGGTCGTGAATGCGACACAGTGGCATTTGCTCGCCCAAGCCCTTTGCGCGTCCCGCGTCAGCTATAATTCGTCGTTTACAGCATCGCCGACCCGACTCGCCATGTTCGAATCGCTCAGTAATCGCCTCTCCGATACCGTCAACCGCCTGCGTGGTCGCGGCCGGCTGACCGAGGAAAACATTCGCGAAACCCTGCGCGAAGTCCGCATCGCCCTGCTCGAGGCCGACGTGGCCCTGCCGGTGGTGAAGGCGCTGATCGAGCGAGTCAAGGTCCGCGCCGTCGGCCAGGACGTGCTGAAGAGCCTGTCGCCGGGCCAGGCGCTGATCAAGGTCGTCAGCGACGAGCTGACCGCGGTCATGGGTCAGGCCAACACCGAGCTGAACCTCGCCGCCACGCCTCCCGCCATCGTTCTGATGGCCGGTCTGCAGGGTGCGGGTAAGACCACCACGGTCGGCAAGCTGGCCCGTTTCCTCAGGGAGCGGAAGAAGAAGCGCGTCATGGTGGTCAGCTGCGACGTGTATCGTCCCGCCGCCATCGAGCAGCTGCGCACGCTGGCCGAGCAGGTCGACGTCACCTTCTTCCCGTCGGAAGCCGGCCAGAATCCGGTCGATATCGCGAAGGCCGCGGTTGCCGCCGCCCGTCGCGAAGTGATGGACGTGCTGCTGGTCGATACCGCGGGCCGTCTGCATATCGACGACGCGATGATGGACGAGATCAAGGCGCTGCACGGTGCCCTGAACCCCATCGAGACCCTGTTCGTGGTCGACTCGATGACCGGTCAGGATGCGGCCAATGTGGCCAAGGCGTTCTCCGACGCCCTGCCGCTGACCGGTGTGATCCTGACCAAAACGGACGGTGACGCCCGTGGCGGCGCAGCCCTGTCGGTGCGCTACATCACGGGTCGCCCGATCAAGTTCCTCGGTGCGGGCGAGAAGTCCGACGCCCTCGAGCCGTTCCATCCCGATCGCCTCGCGCAGCGCATCCTCGGCATGGGCGACGTCCTGTCGCTGGTCGAGGAAGTCGAGCGCAAGGTCGACCAGGAGAAAGCCCAGAAGCTGGCCGAGAAGGTCATCAAGGGCAAGCGTTTCGATCTGAACGACATGCGCGACCAGCTCGAGCAGATGTCGAACATGGGCGGCCTGGCCGGTCTCATGGACAAACTGCCCGGCATGGGCAACATCCCGGACAGCGTCAAGTCCAAGGTCAACGACAACGAGCTGAAGCGCATGGTCGCTATCATCGGCTCGATGACGAAGAAGGAGCGTCGGCACCCCGATCTCCTGAACGGATCGCGCAAAGCCCGTGTGGCGCGTGGTTCGGGCACGCAGCCGGCGGACGTCAACCGCCTGCTGAAGCAGTACATGCAGATGGAAAAGATGATGTCCAAGCTGTCCAAGGGCGGCAGCAAGGGTCTCCTCCGTCAGATGCGTGGGGCGATGAAGGGTATGGGCGGTATGGGCGGCGGTTTGCCGCCGATGCGCTAAACCCCTTCCATTTTCTACAACTTTCGCTAAAATGCCGGGTTTACCGCGCCCGCTTCTCGCGCGCGCCTTGCCGGCACACGGCATTCTGGAGCTCGTAATATGGTTAAGATTCGTCTTTCGCGCGGTGGCGCCAAGGGCCGTCCGTTTTATCACATCGTTGTGACCGACCAGCGCAGCCCGCGCGACGGCCGTAACATCGAGCGTGTCGGCTACTACAACCCGGTCGCTTCGGGCGCTGATAAGCGTCTCGAGCTCGACGTCGCCAAGGTCCAGGCCTGGGTCGGCAAGGGTGCGCAGCTGACCGACAAGGTCCGTGCCCTCGTGAAGGAAGCCGGCAAGCTGGCTGCTTGATGTCGACGGAGTCCGGTAAGCGCGTCCGTCTGGGGCGCATTGTCGGGCTCTACGGTGTGCAGGGCCAGGTCAAGCTCGAAAGCTGGACCGAGCCCCGCATCCAGATCTTCCGCTACCAGCCATGGCTGCTCACCGCGCCGGGTGTGGAAAAGGAAATCGGCGGAGTCCGTGGACGCGCGCAGGGCAAAGGTCTCGTGGCCAGCCTTCCGGGCGTCGAGGATCGCGATCAGGCGACAGCCCTCATCGGTTGTGAGATCACGGTCTCGCGCGATGTGCTGCCGCCTCCCGCTCCGGGCGAGTTCTACTGGACCGACCTTGAAGGCCTCGAGGTCGTTACCACGGAAAACGTCGTTCTCGGTCGGGTGAATCATCTGTTCGCCACCGGCGCCAACGACGTCATGGTGGTGAAGGATGGTGACAAGGAACGCCTGATTCCGTTCGTCCAGGGCCCTTACGTGCACGCTATCGATTTCGACAGCGCCCGCATCGTGGTGGACTGGGACCCCGAGTTCTAAGGCGACGAATCCAGGTCATGCGTATCGATGTGGTTTCGTTGTTTCCCGATTTCGTCCGCCAGTCGGCCGCGGTCGGGGTGGTCGGAAGGGCGCAGCAACGCGAGTTGTTACAGGTGGAAACCTGGAACCCTCGCGATTTCGCTCCCGACAGGCATCGCACCGTGGACGGCCGCCCTTTTGGCGGTGGGCCGGGCATGGTGATGCTGATCGACCCTCTGCGAGCGGCGCTCGCAGCGGTTCGTGAGGCGGCACCGGAACCGGTGCACGTGATTTATCTCAGCCCGCAAGGTGCGCGGCTGACGCAGAAGAGGACCGAGGCGCTGGCAAACATGCCGCGAATCGCCCTGATCTGCGGACGTTACGAGGGCGTGGACGAACGCCTGCTGGAGCACGAGGTCGACGAAGAGCTTTCAATCGGCGATTATGTGCTGTCTGGCGGGGAGCTTGCCGCAGCGGTGGTTATCGACGCGGTGGGTCGTCTTCAGGAAGGTGCGTTGAACGACGCGCAATCCGCCCAGCAGGACTCCTTCTCGGATGGTCTGCTGGATTGCCCGCATTACACCCGTCCCGAGCATCACGATGCCTGGGGCGGCGTGCCGGAGGTGCTGCTTTCCGGCGATCACGCGGCTATTCGCCGCTGGCGTCGAAAACAGTCGCTGGGTCGTACCTGGCTGCGCCGGCCGGATCTGCTAACGCAGCGTGCGCTCGATGATGAATCGAGGGCATTGCTTGATGAATTCCGCCGTGAATACGAACGGCCAAACGGTGCGGCCGGAAACGACCGCCGTAACAAAAATTGACAGGTGTGCCATGAACAAACTCCTCCAACAGTTCGAAGCCGAGCAGATCACCCGCCAGCTGCCGGATTTCGGTCCTGGCGACACCGTGATCGTCAACGTCAAGGTGAAGGAAGGTAACCGCGAGCGCGTACAGGCGTTCGAAGGTATCGTCATCGCCAAGCGCAGCCGCGGCCTGCACTCCGCCTTCACCGTGCGCAAGATCTCGCACGGCACCGGCGTGGAGCGCGTGTTCCAGTCGCATAGCCGCGCCATCGACTCGGTCGAAGTGAAGCGCAAGGGTAAGGTCCGCGGCGCCAAGCTGTACTACCTGCGTGGTCTCGAAGGTAAGGCTGCCCGCATCAAGGAAGACATCGCCGCCGCCGCCGCTGCGAAGGTCGCCAAGAAGGCCGCTGCCGCCGCTGCCGCCGCCGAGTAATCGGCTGCCGCAAGGCACACGAAAAAGCCCGCGAGCGATGAACTGACCCCAAGAAGTTGGACAGTTTGAGCTAGGCACTCAAGGCCTGGGTCCGGTATTGCACCGGACTCAGGCCTTCTAGTTTCAGCTTGATGCGTTCGTGATTGTAATAGTGGATGTAGTCGTCGATGCCGCGCTTGAGCTCTTCGACGCTATCGAACTGGTTGAGATGGAAGTATTCGGCCTTCAGCGTGCCAAAAAAGCTCTCCATCGCTGCGTTATCAAGACAGTTACCCTTGCGCGACATG